>NZ_CP025791.1:600000-882500 GCF_002886045.1 Flavivirga eckloniae
CAAAAGAAGATGTGGCACTTTGGCTAAAAGTACTTTGGGGCATGATGCCCTTAACAACGGTTCTTGTTGCTTTTATGCTGAATATTCAAATGTTATGGATAAGACTCTTAAAAACCAAGAAAAAGGAGGTTCCGGCATACATGAAGTTTCAAAACAATTATACAAAGTTTCCTAAATGGCTTGTAAAATTCACTCATGTTTGGTCCTTTCTTATAGCAATTTGTATATTCTATGGCATCTATCTGTTCTACATAAAAAACGATTCGCACCATTCTCCAGAAAATGCTGTTATAGCTTATTACGATGCCCTGGATTTTAAAAGATTTGAAAAAGCACATAGCTTAATCGATCCCGATAGTGGTATTAGTATCGCTCAATATATGTTACAGGTTTCTGTTACCGACGGATTATTAAGTTCTTATGCTAAAATGGATGGTATTAGAACAACCATGATAACCCAAACGGATAGTCTGGCGACAATGAAAGTGGACATGGAATGGATTACTCCCTTGGAAAGAATGAATACGTTTACATACAAATCGCTTGTAAAGAAAAAGGGCAAATGGTTTTTATTACCAGAAGATGTTACTACAGATTTACCTCCAGACCAATTATACTCGGGAAATGTTACAGAGTATTTTAACCAAGGACGTCGACGTATTACCACAGAGCAAACCTATCATGAAGATGTTTTAAAGCAGCCTGTTTTAGAAATACTTTCTGCAAAATTAGTAAAACATGGAAAAAGCTACGCCATTATTGGAGATGTACAAAATATAGATAATGTACCGGCTGACGTTGTATTAAAAGGCACGCTTTATAATGACGACAATAAACAATTGGCTACCTATAACGCCAAGCATCAAGTAAAGCATAAAATAATGCCTAAAGAGGTTACGGCTTTTAGAATTAATTTTGAAGGTATAGCCTGGTCTAAAACAAAAGATTCCATCCCGAAAACATTTAACCCAGATGAGTTTACACCGGTTGAGTTTGAAGAACAGCCCACTAAATTCAACTTACAAATAGCTGGTAACATAGCAAAAACAGATCTGTATAAAAGAACAACCTTGAATGATTTAAAAATCTCCTCAGGAGTTGTTAGTGGGATCTTATTTAATTCCGGATTACAGGAAGTTACGATTCCGCAGCTTATCGTTTCATATTATAATGCAGACAAAGAAAAGATTTGGGTAGACCATTCATTTATTGCAGAAGGTATTAGGCAACAAAGAAAGCTGTATTTTGAGTACAAGCTTCTAGATAATGACGATACAAAATGCATCAACGACGATATGTCCAACTGTTTTGTTAACGGTTTACCTAACGATGCCATTTCAGATAAAATAGTCCCCAACAGAATTATTAACCAAACCCAATCGGTTTTACAGCCCGTTTCGCACCCCAATTACAGTTATATAAAGATTGAAATTAACACCTATATAGGAAACCCTAAATAATGACGCGTAACAACATATACGTATTGGTTACTGTTTTAATGCTTGCCTCATTTATTACTATGGTAAGCCAAACAAGTACAGATAACACTTTAAAGCTTCTTACCACCGAAACACAATTTGAGGCAGGTGCGAATATTGTTTTAAAATTTTCTTCTAGTAACGGAGCTACTCCCCTGCTATATTGTTCTAATAGTCACGGGGCGTTTTTAATAGAACCTATTGTTAAAAATAACACACTACATTTTGAAATTCCTAAAAATATAGCAAACAAAACTGGGTTGATAAATTGGAAATTATTAGCCGATACCGAAAAACTATCTGGTACATTCTTTATTAACCCGAAACAATACCCTAATACCATGGAAACTTATTTGGGGCCACCAACCATTGAAGCTGGAGGAACCGATTATACCATGCTGGTCGTAATTCCAACAGATGTTTACGACAACCCGTTAAAAGATAGTACTCAGGTAAATGTAAAACATCAATTTTTAACTTCAGAATATCAAGATATCATTTATACCGATCAATTAGTGGCGCATATAAATTTACATTCTGAAGCAAAAACCGGACGGATGCTTATAAGCTCAGAAACTTTAGATAAAAACTCTAAAGAATATGTTATCAATGTACTACCTGCTATTCCAACGAATTTTAATATAACCTACGAGCAAAACCATAACTACGCCGACGGGAATCAAATCACCACATTTTTAACTTCAGAAATTCGAGATAAAAACGGTAACATGGTTAGCGATGGTACGCTAGTAACCTTTTTTATTACCAACAAAAACAAAAATATTCTTAAAACCTCAGCCCCAACAATTAATGGTTTGGCAACTGCAAAAATGGTTCACCCCGATTATGGAGACACATGGATGGTTAAAGCTTACATTGAAGGTATGGCTGAAAGTAACAACACGTTATCTTTTGATTTTAAGCAAATTATAACAGATTACAAAGTTGTTTTTTCTAATAACAATAGAACAATTGTCGTGGGACCTCTACAAAGTTTTATGGAACAAATGATTCCAGATGGTTTACAGGTAAAACTTCATATATACAAAGACAACACAAAAGTAGAAACGATTTTAAAAGAGTCTTTTGAAGGGTTCGTTACATTTAAACTGGACGTTAATGAAATTCCTAGTAACACTTATAAAATGGTTGTAGAAACTGCCAAAATTGAAAAAACATTTGAAAACATTAAGTTATGAGATCCATCAACAAAAAAATAATACGCGGTATTCTTTTTCTATCCTATATCTTAATTATTGGCCTTATAACCTACGGTCTTAGCGCTTTATTTGGTTACTTGAATACAGGAGCAGACCGAAGCACCATGCTACATACAGAAATAAAAAAGGTTGAGCAATTTCTTCCAAAAATCCGGTGGGCTTCTCTCGAAAATGAAGGTAGACCTATGAGCGACCAAACACTTGCTGAAATTGAAAATGATTATTTAGATGCCTGGTATGTTAAACATGTAGCCTACCAAACCAATGCCAGAACAGGAATTAAGGATTATTACACAAAAAATGCACGTAAAAACCTCTATAATATTATCAATAAAAATACCGAAATGGGTACTACTATAAAAAGTACCTCCCTTGAACACCACCCCAATTTAGAGTTTTTTAGTGAAGACGGTCATTTAATAATTATTACAGATAAAGATGTTGTAGAGTACAAACGTATTTACAAAGACAAAGCTTTTCTGTTGGAAACAAAAGATGTATCTACTTATAAAATTATTATGTTATTGGAAGATGGGTTTTGGCGTATTCGACACATGTTAAAAACAGCGAATGACGATTATAATCCTGCAAACAAAATCATTTCCGACGAAACCATAGACATTAAGGGGATTAATTATTACCCACAAGCCTCTCCCTGGGATGTTTTTGGCAAGAAGTTTAATTTAGACACTATTGCCAGAGACTTCAAACTCATTAAAGATACTGGTTTAAATAGTATTAGAATCTTTGTGCCCTACGAAGATTTTGGTAAAGCCAACGTAAGCCCAGATAGGCTTAATAAACTCGAACAGGTCATGGACACTGCTGAAGAAGAAAACTTAAAGGTTGTTGTAACGCTCTTCGATTTTTATGGGGATTATTCTATTTTAAACTGGACATTAAATCAACGCCATGCAGAAACTATCGTATCTAAATTAAAAAACCATAAAGCCCTATTAGCCTGGGACGTTAAAAACGAACCGAATCTCGATTTTGAATCTCGGGGGAAAGACCTAGTTGTAGCCTGGCTAAACAATACTATAGATCTTGTAAAATCCATAGATTCTATTCATCCCGTAACCATAGGCTGGTCCAATATAGAAAGTGCTCCTATTTTAAAAGATAAAATTGATCTCATCACCTTTCATTATTACGAAGATTTGAACAATCTAGAAAAAGCATATTTAGACTTAAAAGATAGTATCCCAAATAAACCCATTGCCATTACAGAGTTTGGTATGTCATCTTACAAAGGGCTTTGGAATCCTTTAGGTAAAACAGAAGAAGACCAAGCCTCCTACCATAAGCAAGCCCAGGAAATTTTTAGTGAAAATAACATAAACTATATGTCCTGGACGCTTTATGATTTTACAGATATACCAAACGAAGTAACCGGGATGCTCCCTTGGCGAAAAACGCCGCAAAAGTATTATGGTTTTATAAATGAAAAAGGCGATAAAAAAGCAGCGTTTAAATACATTTACACCCCTTAAACGATCTGCATGATTCTACCGCCTTTAATCTGCTTAAAAGTATTTAAATAAATATCTGTGATTTTAGACATTGGATAAGCTGTGGCTGCTTTATAATTTATGCGTCCCAATTTTTTTCTATAATCCTCATCGGTTACAATGTTTTCTATAGCTTTTGCCAAACTATCGACCGACGTGGGATCAAAAAATTCACCTTGATATCCTTCATCCTTAACGAGCAAAGCTAAATCTCCTAAATCGGGCATTACTACGGCCTTACCATAACTACCAGCCTGATGCAATACTCCAGAACTTCCTGTAGTAGAAGTATATGGAAATACAACAACGGCACTTTCCTCAAATAAAGTTGGCACTTCACTTTCTTCAACATAGCCCGTAAAACGTACTTGTTTTATATGCCTATAGTCTTCTTCAACTTTTTCTAAATATCCGGGCACATTCGGGTTATCTGTTCCTGCAATTACCACTTCCAAATTCAATCCTGTAAACTGTCTTACCTGTTCAACTGCTTCAATCATACCCTCCACTTTCTTATAAGTTCCAAACTTTCCAAAAGTCATAACCTTCATAGGATCTACAGGAATATCAGAATTTGGCTCTTCTGGAATTTCAAATGTCCCATGTGGTATTAACTTAACATTGTTGGTTTTATATTTGGCTTCCAGAATGTCTACATACTTCTGCATAGTAACAGCCACAACATCTGCCTGAAGAATTAATCGGGTTAAAGTACTTCCTATAAATTCGTAGATTTTCTGCATTATTTTGTTACTGGTAAACCCTGCACTATCTAAGTCTACTTCTTCCAGAATATTATGCAATAAAGCAATGGTTGGTATCTTTTTAAGTTTACAGATCAACGGTAACATCAAACCTAGAGCAGCTGCAACTTTCTTGTCTCCAAACTTCATAAACTGTAAATTGAACAGTACAGCATCTGGTTTTACTTGCCCTATAGCTTTTGTTACATTAAAAATATTGGAATAACTATTGAATCTCCAACATTCCTTTACTGTTACTTTACAACCAGACTCTTCAAATTCAATATCTTTGTTGTCTTCGGTATAATCTGTTAACAATACTAATTCTGTTAGGTCTTTCTTTTGTCTAAAATGCTTTACCAAATGATAGGCATATTCATTTAGAGTAACTTTACTGGGCGGATACGCCGTTACGATTGCTAATTTCATAATATTCAGGTTAATAATTATTGTTAGTACTTAATGAATCTAAAATGATTATCTATTTTTATAATCCAGTTTATAAAATGTAAGTTGTATTAATAGCAGTAAAACCATAGCGATTATTTGCATATAAACGACTTGCTCTAAACTTTCATGAAAAAACACAACTAATGCCATTTGCAACATACCAAATACACCAGATATAATTACAGGTATGTATTTATCTAGAGACAAATAGTAATAGGCAAAAATGTTAGATAGCGCAAACATGGAAGTCGCAAGACCGTATTTCCAAAGTAAGCTTGCCATAGATATATAGCTTTCTCCAAATAGCATGGTAATAATTGTTTTGGGAAACAAAAAGCATCCCAACACTATTACAAAAGAAATAACACCTATATATAGTACATATTTAAATAAAACTTTTGATGCACTTTTATTCTCTTTTTTTAGTTGTACCACCTTTGGTAATAACAACATAACAAACATCCAGGCAATAAAATATACAATGCGGCCAATAAGTGCCAATGAAGCATACAGCCCAGCTTCGTAAGGCTCAAAATAGTGCTTAACCAATAATATGTCGCTATTATTAATAACTATTTGAGTAAGCTCGTAAAATGCTGTTAAGATGAAAAAGCTCCTTATGGACTTAAGATGTGTTTTATCTATAATGGTCGTTTCTTTAAACGAAATGTCCTTAACACTAAATGGTATTAAGCCAAATAGAAAAGATATAGCAATACCTAATGCAATAAGAGCAGAAAAGGATACGCTTGATAATACATAAATTAGTAACAAGGTAATTACAAGCCTACTAAGCATTTCTGCTTGATAGGTTACAGAAAGTGATTTTAACTCGTTTTTTCCTTGAAAAATCCCTCTGTTAACACTCATTAAAAAATAAAAGGGTACGCCACAACCAAAAATCACAAACATTTGAGATGTGGTTGTATTAAACAACTTCTGTAACTGGGGTGCAAATATTATTATAGCCAGACCTAAAAGTATCCCTACCGAAAGTGCATTTTTATAAACTCTTAGAACAAAGCTTTTAAATAAACCCGATTCAAAGAGTACAGAAAACTTGGCTGTTGCTAGTTGAAAGGTCATTGCTATAAATGATAATACAAGTAAAAATGTAACCAATACTGCGGCATCGGCAAATTGTGTTGGTCCTAAAAGGCGACCAAGAATTAAGTTATACAAATAATTACCACCATTAACTATAAGTACACTTAACATAAATAGCTGTTCTGGGGTAATTCTTTTAGATAGAATAAACGATTTGATTTGCATGGCTAATAATTTAATGATACGTCATATACTTTTTATTCTTTTAAATCTCACGTACTAAAAATTGAATTTTTTGACACTAGCCAATCCAATAATAACCATGTGAAATTTCAGCTTAAAAAACGTGCTCATTAAGTTGTATTTTCCTAACAAAAAGAACACTTTGTCGAACAAATATATCATTTTATCTGATTTTTTTGCAATAAATATTATATTTCTTTCAAAAAATATAATATATTTACTACATAATTAATAAAGCAAACCTTATATATTTAATAAAATTTGTAAGAATTAACCAGTTAAAACAAAGAAAAAGACTAACCAAAAATCTTAGTATCATGATAAAAATTTTAGCCATTGACGACCAACAACTTATACTGCTATCATTGGAAAAACATTTAACTGACTTAGGTTATGATGTAAAATATGCAGACAATGGAAAAGAGGGCCTTGAGCTTTTCGACACATTTAAACCAGATGTGGTTATTGTAGACATAAATATGGATGGCATGTCTGGACTGGAAGTTGTAAAAGCTATTAGATTGGAAAAAAAATCTGATACCAAAATTTTAGTATTATCCGGAAATACAGATGAAGATACCATTATTGATGGATTTGGATTGGGTATAGATGATTATATGAAAAAGCCTGTATCGCTTAACGAAGTTACTGTGAGAATATCCAGAATGTTTGGTATAAAAACTATAAAATCTGAAAACAAGGACACAAAGGACCAAATGCTTCAAAAGCGTTGTGTTGGTGTTGTTATTCCTTGCTATAATGAAGAAACGCGACTTTTAAGTAAAGAGTTTATTGAGTTTGTAAACAGTAATCTGGGCTACCACTTGTGCTTTGTAAACGACGGTAGTACAGATAATACTTTAAAAGTATTAAACAACTTAAGTAAGAACAGGGAGACTAATATTAGTGTTTACAATTGTGAAAAAAATGGCGGTAAGGCTGAAGCTGTAAGACAAGGGGTATTGCATTTAGCCAAGGACGATCAATTGGATTATATAGGCTACTTAGATGCTGATTTATCTACAGACTTTAGAGATTTTGATGATCTGGTAAAGACTATAGAATCTTCAGATTTTAAAATTGTAAGTGGTTCCAGAATGAGTAGAATGGGTGCGAATATCACTAAAGAATCTGCACGTAAAATAATTAGTAAAACAATTAACCTTATTATAAGAACTATTTTAGGTATGCCATTTAACGACACGCAATGTGGCGCAAAAATTATGGATAAAGACATCGCTAAACTAATGTTCAAGGATAAATTTATTACGCGCTGGATCTTTGATGTTGAAATTTTTATAAGAATGCGAAAATACTACGGAAAGAAAAAGGCTGTTTCGTATATCTGTGAGCAACCACTTAAAAGATGGATTCATGCAGATGGTTCTAAATTATCAATGAGGGATTCTATAAAAATTGTTGGACAACTTGGACAAATTGCTATCCATTATAGATAATATCATACTAGGGATTAATTTTACCATTTCTGCGATTAAAGTAGATTGTATTACTATAGTTTGAAATCAACGTAGTTTTTATATTCTTTTTTAAAGTTTAATGTGTTGCCTGTTCCGTTCTTTATATTAACGGATAGTTCTCTGTACACCCTTTTTCACTTTAAAACATTCGTTAAATTATAAACGTACCAAAGGAAGCCGTAGGTAGACTTCCCTGGTGAAAAACACTTCAAAAATGTTTTTGGTTTTGTATAAACTCCCGATATGAAATTGAGAGAATAAAAATAAAATTGGTGCAAAAAAGGCATCTGTAAACATATATCCTTAGGCAATAGCTTGTTGTTCTTGTAACTTTTCTTTTTTCTTTTTTAAGATTATTGATTGAAATGTATTTACGTACATATTTGTAATTCTGGACATTGGATAAGCCGTCGCTGCTTTATAATTAGCACGTTCTAATTCTGCTCTATAGCTATTGTTTTCAAGAATTTTTTGAATAGCCAGTGCTAAGCTGCATATACTTTTTGGTTCGAAAAACTCACATCTATATCCTGCTTCGTTTACTAAATGAGGTAAATCTCCTAAGTTGGGTATGGCCACTGCTTTAGCATAGCCTCCAGCTTGATGTAATACACCTGAACTTCCATTGGCTTCTGTATAAGGCAATACAATTAACGAACTCTCCATAAATAATTTTGGTACATCTTTTTCTTCTACATATCCTGTAAACGTTAATCCTTCTATATGGCCATAAGCTTTTTTTACCATCTCTAAATACCCTGGCGTACTAGGATTATCTGTACCAGCTATAACAAGCTCTAAATTTAAGTTTGAATAAGCTTTAATCTTTTCAACCGCTTGAATTAATGTTTCAACTTTTTTACAAGTCCCAAACTTTCCGAATGCTAACACCTTAAAAGGTTGCAATGGTATATCGAAACTTGGTTCCTCTAAAATTTCGAATGTACCGTGAGGAATGAGTTCTATATTTTCTGCGTTATACTCCGACTTTAAGTATTTTACATGCTTTTTCATGGTAACCGCAACAACATCAGCCTGAAGAACCAATCGGGTTAAGGTTTTACCTATAAACCCATTAATTTTTTTCATTAGCTTGCTATTTGCAAATTTTTTGTTGTCTAAACCTACCTCATCAAACGTATTATGCAATAATGCAATACTAGGTATGTTTTTAAGCTTACAGATTAATGGCAACATTAAACCTAAAGCCGCTGCAACTTTCTTATTACCAAACTTTGTAAACTGTAAATTAAATAATATAGAATCTGGCTTAGTTTTATTAATAGCTCTGGTAACGCTAAATACGTTTTTGTAGCTATTAAAAGACCAACATTCCTTTATCGTTATTTTACATCCCGATTCGGTAAATTCAATATCTTTTTTTCCATCAGTAGTAGTATCTGTTAATAATACTAACTCTGTAATATCTTCTCTTTGTCTAAAGTGTTTTACTAAATGATACGCATATTCATTTAATGTGATGTTACTTTTCGGATACGCTGTTACAATGGCTAGTTTCATAAGATCCAATTTTTTAATTATAATGTAAATTTGAGGATTTTATAATCAAAAAAAGGTTGATCTTAGATAGGTCAGCATTTACTGTAGACGAATGGTAATTTACTTTGGATTAGCTTAATTATTGGTTTATTTGAATATCTACAGAACCAGTAACCTCCTTCTCCCACTTCATATAACCATCTTTTTAATATAAAACTTATGGTTACACCACAGCTACCTTCAATTGAACTTAATATAAACCTGAACGAGATCATATTGGACAAATCGGTAAGTTTAAAGTATATCTTTTATACAAAAAATTGAAGCTCTGTATTTAGATTCCATTAAAATGTAAATCTAAATACAGAGCTCCAATAAAAAGGGCTACCTAACTATTATTATAAAAATGTGACCTGCCTTAATTGGTCTCTCTCTCTGGAAATTTTCATTTCCGGTACTTATCTATAATCATAATCAACAATAAAAATACTATTAAGGTTGGCTTGTTCAAATTGCTTATTAATACTTTTGTTCTCCTCTCCAAGAACAAAAAGTGTTTTACTTCTTCTTTTTGCTTTATCGGAAATAAACTTCATAACATTTATAGCCCTTTCATCAATCTTTTTCACATTTTTAAGACATATTATAATTTCATAATATGTATCCAGTAACTTATTGAAAAAGGTAGCTACCACATTTGTATACTCGTTAACGAAATCGCCATGTATTTCGAAAACACCCTTATTGTTTATAATTTTGAGGTTCATAATGATGTATTTGTAGATTAACACTTACCTACGCTGCACATGTGTGCAAAAAATCATCATAAATCTCTTTACAACCGGTACCTACAACAAAAAATGGTCGTTTTTTAGATTGTGCTTTACTGTAAAGTTCCCTTAAGACTTGCATACCTGAAGGGTCGATTTCGGTAACATTTTCAACATCTATAGTCAACCCTTTCTTTTGGTTTAAAATAGACTCCAAGTGGTTTTGAAAATTTAAGGTGGTAGAAACGTTAATCGCTCCTTCAAGAAAAAAGATTCCGTTTTGTTCTGTAATTCTAAGTGCCATAATCTTTGTCTTTAAATTCATATTGATTTGGTTAATGATTTTAAATATGCAACATATTTCCTACAAAAAGAAGGAAAATTCGGTGAAATGCAGTTTGCTGTAGACGAATGGTTTAAATCTATTGCTTAAATTGCGCGTACTAAAAATCGCTCATGACTATTAAATCGTATTTAACCACAATACTCCTTCTTATAGGTGCATTAAGTGCAGCCCAAAACATGAAGGAAGGGTTTGGCTTACTGGAAACTGGTAATTATAAAGCTGCTGAATCATTTTTTGAAACCGTATTAAAAGATTATCCGGATAACAAGACTGCCAAGTTATGTTTTGGACGTGCTGTTGGCTTAAACGGAAACCCACAAAAAGCCATTTCTGTATTCACAGACTTGTTGGATGATTACCCCGACGATTTTGAGGTTAAACTGAATTATGCAGAATCCTTACTTTGGAGTAAAAACTATCAAGACGCAAAACGTTACTATGAAGGGATCCTTAAAGATAATGACAAAAGTTTTGCTGCTCTTTTGGGTTATGCCAATACGTTATCCAATCTTAAAATATATGATGATGCTTTAACTTATGTGAATAAAGCTTTAGAAGTTTCTCCAGGCAATCCAAATGCTTTAACTTCTAAAAAGTATATCTATTTGGGTTATGCTTACCAAAACCAACAGCTACAAAACTATGATGAGGCTGAATCGCTACTAAAAAAAAACTTATCACTTTTTGAAAACGACAAGGAAACCCTTCTTAATTTATCTAACGTATATCTTATTTCCAATCAATTGGAAAAAGCTAAGACAACATACGAAACGCTTGGGGCTGATTCAAAAAACCGATTGATCTCATTAAACGGACTCGCCTTAGTTTCTCATTTAGGTAGCAAAGAAAAAGACGCACTTAAAATTAGCAAGCAAGCTTACGATGGTCTCTCTAATGTTAAAGACACAACGCTTATTAAACAAACTAAAGAACGTTATATACAAGCTTTAATCTGGAACAAAAAGTTTAAGGATGCTCAGGTTTTAATAGATGAACTTATAGAAACGCACCCCAACCAAAATTGGATTTTAGCTTTACGTGCTACCTTAAATATTTATAAGAGCGATTTTAAAAAGAGTATTGCAGATTACAATCGGATTTTAGAAAATGACAGCACGTCTTTCGATGGTAACTTAGGTAAAGCCAATGCAAAAAAGGCTCTAGGGCTTTATAGTGATGCTTACCAATCGGCCAACAATACATTACGCTTTTATGATAAGCAAAAAGATGCCACGCAGTTTATTAAAGACCTAAATACAAGTTTTATACCTTTTCTAGAGGCTAAAGGTTCTTATTCTTTTGACAATGGTGATAATGAAGCCTATGCATTTCAAACGAATCTGGAATTTCCAACATCTATAAAGTTTAAATGGTTAGCTAATTATGGATACAGAACTACGAGCAACTCTGTAACGAACAACAAAGCCACATCCAACAATTTCTCCTTAGGACTTGCCTATCAGTTATTACCAAATGTAACCTTTAAAGGCACAGCCGGAATATCTTCAGCTAATGTTAGTACTAACGATTATAAACAACTACTAGTTCATGCTGCTTTTAATATCAAACCTTTTAAGTTACAAGTATTAGATATTGGCTACTTGCGGGAAATTCAAAGCTTTAATGCAGACTTACTGGATCGCGAAATTGTGATGAATAATTTCTATGCTAATTACAACCTAAGTACTAATTTTAATTTAGGGTGGTTTACACAATACTATTATACCTCACAAAGCGACGATAACAACAGACACTTATTATTTACCTCCCTGTACTATAACATCTTACCAAAGCCCGCGCTTAAGGCTGGTATAAACTACCAATACATTACTTTTAAGAATCAAGTGCCGACTATTTACTTTAGTCCATCTACGTTTAATGCCGTCGAGATATTTATAAATATTATTAAAGATGAAGTGATTGCCAAACCTAAGGAATGGTTTTACGGGCTAACTGCTGCTACCGGTTTTCAGTTTATTGAAAACGATGCCAAGCAAAGTACCTACCGTGTACAAGGCTCTTTAGGTTATAAATTTTCGCCCAGAGCGTTATTGAATGTTTATGGTACCCGTAGTAATATTGCTTCTGCTAGTGCTGCCGGATTTACTTTTACCGAAATTGGTTTAAGATTTAAATGGTATTTATTTGACAAGCCAGTTTTTAAGAAGTAATGTTATGACTATTTATCATCTATAGGTAATTGTTTAAAAACATAGATTCCCCTTTTTACTACTATAAAAAGGGGAATTATTATATCTTATAAGGCTTCAATACTTTTTATTTTGATTCCTATAAAACAATCGTCCTGACACCCTTTTTCTATGTAACCACAGGTCGAAATTAATCCATTGTTTTTTGTTTCGAAGAATATTTGAGCTTGCTCTCTGTCTTTTAACCACTCATTTTGAGCCTTTTCATAGACTTCATCTAATGTCAAAAGAGTGTGTTTATATCCGTTGCTACCAAGTTCATTTTCATTTTCGGTCCATTCCAAGTTTTCTTCAGGAAAATCATCGGGCAGTCCTTTGGTTAAAGTATATTTGAAATGCCTTTTAACAATTTCTCCTTTAGACACTGTTATGGTAGTTTCCCAGGATGTACCAATCCATGATGAAAAAGTGGTTGTATATTTATACGAGTTATAAGATGACTCCTTGAATTGGAGCCAGGTTATCTTACTATTTACAAAGTCATCCTGATGTGCTAAATCATCAGACTCGCAAGAAAACGCTAGGGTAATCACTAACAAAAGTGCAATAGAATAAATTTTACTCTTCATATTTTATGTTTATTTTGAAGATGTAAATTTTGTTATTTGGTTGCGCAAAATCTACATGAATATTTTAATATAATTCTATACTAAGTAGATCATTTAACCTGAGTTATTTTGCGTATCAAATTTGCAGTGTATTTTAAAAATTCTCTATCTCTTATTCCATAACCATCCAATCCTCTTAATTTAACTCCATGAGGTGTTTCAGCATGTAGTTCTAACCAAAACAAGGTATACCCATTTTGTGTCGTAAACCTAAGTTTATCCTCTTGCTTCAATATCTTGTATTTACTTAATGCATCTGCATGAGGGGAATCTCGAAGCAAGATATAATTCTCAATAGTTAAAAGCTTTATGTTTTCCTCATCCTCCTTAATTCTTTTTTTTCCAGAAAAAACCAGATACCCTAAAAAGATTATAAGTATTAAAACTATAATTATAACTGTTTTCATTTATCGCTTTTTAATTGCATCTGTTTTTTCCTTTTAAAACTACGAGACTTCTTTTATCTGTAAAAATACTTCTTTCTTTAATATTGTGCCCTTCGGCTTTAGTTTATGCTGAGCGCATCGGTTTCGACAGGTGTTACTCTGAGCAGAGTCAAAAGACTCAACCTGATAAATAAAATTAAAAAGAGGCTGTCTAAAAAGTTCTTTAATTGTCATTTTGAGCGCAGTCGAAAAATCTCAATACTCTAATAAACAAATGTTTAATTTTTAAGAGATTCTTCACTATGTTCTGAATGACACTTTTTAGTCAGCCTCTTTACTTTATTAGGCGAATTCTTTGGATTTTAACTTAGAATTCATCCTCTTTAACAAGTTAGGGTGTCTAACTTTTTATTCTACAAGCAGCTTTAATACTTTATGTTCTGTAAATAATTTGCTTTCTACCTTACAGATATAGAGTCCGGAAGCTAAGTTCCCTTTTTTCAATTCTATGGTATTTTCACCAGTTACTGCCTGATAGTTTATCTCTTTTACAAGTGTACCCAAATGATTAAACACGGATAACGTAACTGCATCAGATCCTTCTGTTATAAATTGAATTTTTGTACTGGCTCCCATAGGGTTAGGGATCGCTATTGGGTTATTAAATAACCCTTCGGTATTTAAATTTGTAATAGATGCAATATTACTGGTTGAAAAACGCAATTGTTGTAAAGTCATTTCTTTTGTTTCTTCTACTCCGTTTTCTGCTAACATAGTAAATACTATAGATGTAATGTCTTCTGCTTCAAACGCATTGCCACTAGCAGAATCGAATTGGGCAAACGGAATGCTATAGTCTCTCAATTCATTGGTTAGCACAACACTTGTTTTATATTGTTCTTCCCAATTGTTTACACTTTTCTTTACTAATCTTATAACCAAGGTATCATTCCCTTTTGCTCTAAACTGTAAGCTATTATAGTCTGATAAATTTATTGGATTAAACTTTGGTGTTAACGACCTATAGGTAGCAATATATTCACTAGTCGTCGCTGACAACTCAATATTTCTTTCTACTGGGTATTCATCATCATTGAATTGCTCACCATTAGACTCTACCTTATAGTTATTAACAACGGTATTTGATCCTGCATCATCATATCCCCATGAACCATCAGACATAAATAAATCGTCTGGAGTATTTACACCATCCCCTATTCTAAATCCAATATCGAAAAGATTTCCTGCATCTACTTCCATATTTGTAATATAGCCTTGCAGATCTAAGGTTGTATATACTTGTGCTATTGAATCTGTTTCTGTGGCTCTTAAGCCGCCATCGAAAATTACTGACTCCGTATTATTTGTATTTATGATCTCTAAATCCAACTTTCCGTTACTATAATTACCTTTTCTAACGAATACGGTAGGTGGTGCAGAATTATTATAGCTGGTAATGGTTTTTTGTACTTCTAACAACCGAACAACTTCTTCACCTAAACGTAATAGATCATCCAACGAATTAGACCAGATCTGGAAGTTATAAAACGACGCATCTTTTTCATATTTATCTAAATTCCAGTGACTTTCCACAACAAAGTTATTATCACCATTTGTAGGCTTAGCCGATAAACTCAATACAAATTCCAAAGAACCATCTACATTTCTAATCAAGGCTTTTATAAATTTTTGCTCTCTAATTTCTATAGTCGATACAGAAATTAACTCGGCTCCTAATAATCTGTCGCAGATATATTTAGTATGCTCGTAAACACCATTATCTGTTTTAAGTACCATTATGGATGCAACTGACTTATCTGCTTTTATATAATCTACAGAATAAATATCGGTAGCATTGGTAATGTTTAATAAATCTGCTGGAGAAGACTCCACAACATAATCTTCGTTTACAGTTTCTAACGGTACAAAATCTGATAATTCCAATCCTGTTTTACTGGTCTTTTTACCATATTTAGATGATTTTGTAAATCGCTTAGCGGTACTTTTATCGAAACTGTAATTTGTTTTTGCTCTATTAAAATTTCGTTTGTTTATTAGCTCCGACAATCTATTATTACTCTCCAAACCACCTTGATTTCCACTAGATGTAGGAGCTTCTATAATGGGACAAGAAGCATAACCAGAACACGATGGGTCATCACAATCCACTAAACCGTCACCGTCATCATCTATACCGTTAATACAATCTTCTTGTGGCACGGGTGCTGTTGGACATCTGGCGCCATCGTTTTGGGAACTCGATGGTCCAAAAGCAAAAAGATTAGATTCTATAGCGTTGGTACCGTCTAAATTCTGTACATCTTTAATGACATAAATAGTTCCTGTTTGATTAGCCGATACATAAAAACGTCCGGAAGCATCAAAATATACCGCACCATAAGTATAGTTTAAACCAGATAAAATTGGGACTTCGCCCAGATTTACTATGGCTCCGGTATTTATATCTATTCGGTATAATTTATTAGAATTCTTTTCTACTGTGTACAGGTTATTATCTACGGCATTAAATGCCCAATCATGAATACTTAAACTTTGGGATAAGTTCCCTGTAGCTATATGATTTCCATAATTTTCCGACTCCGGATCTACATCTATAGAATAATAAGTCGTACCACCACCTTTTAAATAATAAACACCATCTACGGTAATGTCGCCTATATAACGTCCGCTTGTTGGTAATTCATCCACATAAAAAATTAGTGTAGAAAAATCTTTTCCTATTCTAACTATAGATTTAGACGGATAACTTAATGAGCCCCAAATAAATCCATCAGCAGGATTATAGGCTGCAGCATTAATAGTACCTTCAGTAATATCTGTTGCAACCGCATAAGAACTTCCAGAAGCAAGGTCTATAGCATAAACATCATTATATTGAAATAAGTAGGCATTATAATCGCAATTAAACGGTTCATCTTGTGCTCCGATGTATTGCGCAAAAACGAATATTAATGGTAGTAATTTTTTCATAATATGCATGGGTTTTGTGTAATAAAATTACTTTTGAATGATGAGTTTTATTACGTTTTTCGTTAGCTACACGTCAAGTATAGACGAATGGTTATTTTTACCGGTTAAACGGTTTTAAATAATTATCTAATAAACTGTTAAGGAGGGAGTTATAATAGGTTTAAGCGTTTCATTAACTCCGGTCTGTTAGAGCGACTTACCGGAATGACATCTTTTTTAATGAGTACGCTATTATCTTCAATATCTATAATTTCTTTAATATTGATAACATAGGAACGATGTACTTTTAAGAATAACGAATCTGGTAATTTTTCTTCTATCTTTTTTAAAGTACAATGTACCGTATAGTTTTGGTTTGCAGTTTTTACATGGATATAATCTCCCCTGGCTTCGACTAAATAGATACTTGGGATATCAATCTTTATAAGTCTGCGATCTATATTTACATACAAATCATTTCCTGTGGGTAAATCTATTTTTTTAGATGGCGATTCCTTAACTGCAGATTTCGATTCTGCAAGGATTGCTTTTTGCACTGCTTTTTCAAAGCGTGGTAAAATTATTGGCTTTATTAAATAATCTACGATGCAATCGTATTCGAATGCTTCAATTGCAAATCGGGAATCGGACGTTGTAAATATTATTTTTGGCGGATTTTTCAATGTTTTAATAAAATCGATACCTGTAAAATCCGGCATATGAATATCTAAAAAAATTAAATCTACATCATTATGATTTAAAAACTTCATGGCTTGTATAGCATTTGGAAATTCTTCCAAAACATTCAAGCTAGGGATACTTTCACACAACTGTGCTATAATAGCTCTCGCCGTAGCCTCGTCATCAATAATAATGCAATTCATAAAAAAAATAATATTATATGGTCTCTAAAAAGTCTGTAATAACTTTTAAAATATTTTGAAAATCTTCTTTTCCCACTTCTTTATTTTCTTTTAAACTTTTTTCGAAATCTGAGGCTACTTTATAACTTTCTTCAAGCCCTAAAATAGTAATTTTATGCTTTAGTTTGTGTACATTTTCTGAAGCTTTTTGTAAATCATTAATGGCTATGTTTTGAAAATATACTTCTTTCTCTTCTGGAAACTCGGTTTTAATGATATTGATTAACTTACTTTTAAAAGCTTCATCTCCTCCAGAAAGCGTGTCTATATAAGAAAAGTTAGGCTGTTCCATGTTTACTTTTTTAAAGTAAAATGGAACGTAGTGCCTTTCCCAACTTCAGAATCAACCCAAATCTTCCCTCCAAAAAGATCTATGATTTTCTTAACAATAGATAATCCAATTCCGGTAGAATCCACATTGTTCTCTAGTTTCTCAAAGGTTTTAAATATCTTTTTATGATACTCTTCGTCTATACCTTTTCCATTGTCTTTTATACTAAATTCCCAATGGTCTTCTTGCTCTTTAGTTTCAATATCTATTCTTCCCTTCTCCTTATCATTATATTTAATGGCATTATCTATAAGGTTTTGGAATAACTGCTGCAATCTATACTTATCACCTTTAACCGTAGGCATGTCGCAAATATTAAGAACAAACCCTTCCGGTAAAGTAATAATGCTTCGAACATCTTTAAGTATAATATTTAAGTCTACATCATAAATCTCGACTTGAGTTTTTCCAATTGTAGAATATTCTAAAATACCGCTAATTAAAGCATCCATTTTTTCTACATTACTTCGTATTAATTCCAGATTCCCTTTTCCTTGTTCATCCAATTGGTCTTCATAGTCACCTTTTAACCAGGTTGTTAATGTATCGATACTACGAAGGGGCGATTTTAAATCATGGGATACCATATGGGCATAATCACTTAATTCTTGATTTTGATGCGCCAACTCATCCATGAGTATTTCCCTTTGCTTGTTCATTTCTATAATTTCTTTGGTTTGATGATCTATAAACTCAATTAGTTTTAAGCCATCAAACTCACCGTTATCCGTATCGTTTTCTTCCAGATTATAGAACTTAAGTGTATCAATAACATTTTTTAGCTTATTAATAACATCTTGCTGGGCTTCCGATTCTTGTTGTAATTTTCTATTAGCCTGATACAATTCTTCCGAACTAATGGCCATAGAACGTTGAAGCATTATAAACTGTTCATCAAAGTTATTATACGATTTATCAATAGCTTCAACAAAATCATCCAATATAGAATCACTTACCAGATCTTCCTTCAAATATTTTCGAATTTGTCTTTTTAGTAGTGTGTTCATTATTCGCTTATTAAAGTTACTGCCATCGTTTGGTTATGTAATTGGCACGAAACATACCCATGAAAAGGTGCTATTTCTCCATAAGAATAAAAGCCAGCTACAGTAGCATCCTTACCTATTACTTCTATAACCTCTTCTACTTCTTCTTCAACACGTTGATCTAATACCAACTTTCTACCAATACAGCTCACTAATAGTGCTAATTCCGGTTTGTTTTCCCTTAGCTCCAAAGCTTGTCTGGCAGCTCGTTCTGATGCATTTGCAATATTATCTACATTGGTCATCATTAATTGCACCTTATCATTTTCCGCAATATCGCCAGCTAGAATCATGGTATTATCTTCTTCATTTATATTTAAAATCGTTCTTACCACAGATTCTTTCTCATTTGTCGCTTTTACGTTTAGAGGATATAACAATGCGGCTGCAGGAAGGTCTTTAGACTTATCTCCTAAGTACTTTTTATAAAGATCTAAAGCTGGTTGGTTATCTAACTCCCAAAGAACATTGGATTCCGATTTGGTTACAATACGTTCTGGTCCAAACGGTGTCCAACCTCCATAAATAGAAAATGACACTTCAATGGTTTCTCCGTAAAAACCAATGGCCACGATTTCGCCCGATTTTGGGTTTTCATTATAAGATGCTACGGTTTTTTCGAAACGTGCAGCATCACCACACAATCCTCCTGTAATTAAAAGGTTTTCTTCTGTTGCAGCACTCATGCCCTTTGTAAGCTCACTGCCGTTAATAAAACTTCCTTCAGAAACTATAAAAACAAACTTTAAATCGTCTGTTGGGAATTGCTGTATAAGGTCTCTTCCTGTTTTATAACTATCTAAATCTGAAGTTAAAACGTTACTTGTTTTTATTATGAAGTTACTTTTTTCAAATTCTATAGCAGTAATTGTTATACTGTTGTCATCTACAGACTCTCTGGTAATGTCTCCACTTGTAGAACCGAAAACTAGATGCCCATCTGGAAATATGCCTCTTATTTCTTCAAATACAGAAGCTTCTTCTAACATAAAACGGTTTCCAAAAATCAAAACTAAAGGGTTGGATAAATCTTGCTTCTCGCTAAGGTATTCCCACTCCTTATTTTTGTGCTTTTTTAATTGAATTATTTTCATACCTGGTTAATTTATTTATTGTCTTTTTATAAATAATTGGGGTTAGTTTATGTCTCGATTTTAGCATTGAAACAAACAAACGTGTATTTCATCTAACTTTTCGAACACTTTAACGAATGTAGTACTTTTTTTAATATTTCAAAAATAATGTAGGAAAAAATTTCTTTAAATGAAGATTAATACTGCTTTTTTAAAATCACAAACCACAATTAAACCATTGATTTTAAGACATTTAAATACCAAAAACAGTAATCGTGCTCGGAAACGCAGAATATCTAAAAAATTTGATGCTTTTTTTAATATTTACCAGAAAAACAGAAAAATGGTTATTTTTTTAGAAGTATAGCTTATTCTTCTTAAAGTTAAAAATTACGAAGTCCATTTTTAAGAAAAATAGTTGTGCAAATTCATGATCATGGAGGCTATATGCATCCATTAAAATGGTTGTTGAATAAAACTGTAATTGTAAGTAAAAATATGGGAATGCTTAATGTGTTTATTTTTTGTATAAAGTAAAGTAAAAAGTTGTTCCTTTATCTGGTGCACTATCTAACCAAATATCTCCCTGATACATATCGACAATTTTTTTCACTATCGATAAACCAACTCCTGTAGATTCTTTACTTACATTAAGTGAATGGAATATTTTGAAGATCTTCTCGTGATATTCTTTTTTAATGCCTATACCATTATCCTTAATTGAGAATTGATAAAACGATTTTCGTTCTGCCACGTCAATTTCAATAAGTCCTTTTTCTTTATCGTTAAACTTTACGGCATTACTTATTAAATTTTGAAATAATTGCTGAAGTTTTACCTTATCTCCTTGAACTTTAGGTAATGGATTTAAAACTTTTATTTCGATGTTTTCTGGAACAAACAAAATTTGCTTCAGGTCTTTCATGAGTTCATTTAAGTCGGTAGTTTGTTTATCGTTAGAATTTACCCCTACACTTGAATACAACAGAACGTCTGAAATGAGTTGCTCCATTTTTTCTAAAGTATCTTCTATTAACCCAAAATTTTGTAAACTGGTTTCATCTAGTTTTCCTTTAGTGTCCTCTCTAATCCAATTCACCAGTGTATTTATACTACGTAGTGGTGACTTTAAATCGTGGGATACTATATGGGCATATTCCTGAAGCTCTTCATTACTTTTGGCTAACTCATTTAGAAGATCTTTATTTTTAGATTCTGCTTTTTCGCGTTCTCTTAAATTAACAGCACTTTTAAACTGCATGGCTACTAAACTGGCTATACTTTGTAGCGTCTGTAAGTGCTCGTTGGTATAATAGTTCTTTTTACTATGTTCTGAATCTATAACACCAATAACCTGTCCGTCGCTAATTATTGGAACTGCAATTTTCGACAACAGTTTTTTTCCTCTAGGCACATATCTGTCATCTAAATCGGTATTTTTAATAATTTCTGCTTCTCCTGTTTTCGCCACAGAACCGGCCACACCTTCCCCAATAGCAAATGTTGCCTTTTTAACATCTGATTTTTCATTATAGGTTGCTATTTGTTCCAGGTTTTTACTCTTTTGATTCACCAGATATATGCTACAATTATCTGTATTTAAATAGTCTGCAATGTTATCGGCGATCTCCCAGGCAATTTCATAGATATCTATTTTACCAAGAATCGCTTTGGCAACATCATTGATCATTTCTATAATCAATGAGTTTTTTCGCTCGGCTGTTATATCTTCAATAAGTGCTACCTGAAACCTCATACTACCAGACTTAAACCTAACAGCATTTACATTGGTTTTCGCCCAGAGCGCCGAACCACTTTTCTTTTTATACCGTTTGGTTATAGCAAACTCATCTATCTTTCCAGACTCCATTTTCTTTAGGTACTTCTTAGACTCCTTAAGCCCTTCTGGAAAAGAAATATCATTAATAGTAAGTTTAGAAAACTCTTTTTCTGTATAGCCTAATAGCTTTTGTATAGCTTCATTGGTTCTAATAATCTTATCGTCCTTAATTAGAATAATACCTAATGAGGAGTTTTCCACAATAACATCCAACTCTTTCTTTTGCTGCTCGATAAG
Organism: Flavivirga eckloniae; assembly: GCF_002886045.1. Lineage (NCBI taxonomy): Bacteria > Pseudomonadati > Bacteroidota > Flavobacteriia > Flavobacteriales > Flavobacteriaceae > Flavivirga > Flavivirga eckloniae. The sequence goes on from NZ_CP025791.1 coordinate 622,411, forward strand.
ATCTGCTGTATGCTTAGATTCTGTGATATCTCTTATTATACCTTGTGCGCCTACCGGAATTTTTAGGTTGTTATAAATAATACTGGCATTAACATGCACCCATTTTACTTCTTGGGTTTTGGTTATAATACGTGCCGTATAGTCTGTAAATACCCCTTCTTTTTGTAGTGTTTTAAAGGAATTAAATGCATATTTAGCATCTGGTTTATATATAATGTCGGTTATATTGAACCGCTCTTTATTAATGTCGTATTCAAAAAGATCTATAGCAATGTCGTTCATTTTTAATACGTTGCCAAACAAATCCATAATAACGTACGCATCGTTGATATTCTCGAAAACACCTTGAAGTTCAGATGTTTTTTCTTCAAGAAGCAGCTCCAGCTTTTCATTAGCCCCTTTTAACTCTTCCGTAAGGTTGTATAACTGTAAAGATTTATTTTCTAAAATCCTTTCAGCTTCCTTCCTAGCGGTTTTTTCTCGCGTAAGAGCACGTTCTATGATATCAACTTTGGTATCTAACATTAGTTTTGATTAATTATGAACTTAACTTCTGTTCCATCTTCTTGTATTTTTTCGAGCTCAATTGTAGCTTTAGAATTAAAATGCTCGAACGTTTTATTCATTAATCCCAAGCCAAAATGATGCATGGCCCGACTGGATTTATATATCATTACAAGTGAGCTATCTGTTTTTTCAACAATATTGAAAGTTGGTAACTCGGCATCGGGATATATCTTTTTTACCTCAACATGTATGTGGTTTTCTATTGAAGCCAACATATCTATAGGATTATTGTACATAGCCAACAGGTCTGGATAACTTTCTTTTAAAACCCCAAAAAAATGTTCGGCATAAATTAGTAGCAGATCATCAACAGGTATATTGGTATTTTTACTGAGGTGCTGAAGTAACTGCAACATTTCTGAAAACTCGTAAGTTCCCACAGAGGTGTAAGCTCCGCCAGACTCTAAATTGGATTTGTTAATAATTTCATCAACCATTTCAAGTCCGAACTTATCTTCAACTAAATCTAAAAATTCTGTAAAAACAATACCTTTCATTTATTTTAAACTTTAATACGTTGTCTATTTTATTTTTGTTAATCTTATTCGTTTACGCCTTAATTAATTCGTTAACACTCCAATATTCAAGTAACTTTTCAATTTTGGCTATGTAGTCTTCATATTTTAACGGCTTTAAAACATAACCAGCTATACCTATTTTATAACACTCCAGTAAATCTTGCTGATTGCTCGACGTGGTTAAAACGATCGTCGGTATATATTTCATACGGCTATCATTTTTCAAAATAGACAAAAACTCTATGCCGTTAATTTTTGGCATATTTAAATCCAGTAGAATAATATCGGGCAATCTGTCCTTTTGTTCTAAAACCTTAAGGGCATCCTCGCCGTTATTAGCTTCTGTTATATTATGCTTTAATTCTAAAGATGAAACTACCCTGTTTAGTTTCATAACTTCTATCATGTCGTCTTCTATAAGAAGTATATTTAAATTTTTCATGTGCTATTTTGGATTTGTTGATAGTCGAAAGGTAAAGACTAAAGAACTGGAAATGAGACAAGTTTCGGTTGATCAAAACTTAGTATAGGTGAATGGTAATTAAGTGTCGACGAATGGTTTTTATCGCTTAAAAAACAATGCTAGGCTTAGGTTTAACAAGAAATACCAATAAAACTATTTTAAAAGAATTAGGAGTATCAAGTTTTCGGTAAATCTTGAGAATACTTATTTTTGGGGTTATGATAGACAACTTCGAAAACGAATTCTTTGGGATAGGGATACAGAATGGAAAAACACCTGAAAATCTTGGTGTACTTTGGAGGTCTGCCCAAAATCTTGGTGCCAGTTTTATCTTTACCATTGGTAACAGATATGCCAAACAAGCTTGCGACACACATAATGCTGTAAAATCTATGCCTTATTTTCATTATGAAAACTTTGATGCCTTTTTTAAAAACTTACCTAAAGGTGCTAGAATAGTAGGTGTAGAATTAACCGATGAAGCAGAAGATTTAGAAACCTTTCACCATCCAAGACGTTGTGTTTATTTATTGGGTGCCGAAGATCATGGCTTATCCAATCAAGCTATAGAGAAAAGTCATTTTCTGGTTAAGTTTAAATCTCAATTGAGCTTAAATGTATCTATTGCAGGGAGCATTGTAATGTACGACAGAGGGTTGAGTAAACCTAGGTCTTAGTTCAATAGTATTCAGTATTCAGTGGCAGTAAACAGTAATTAGCTACATGTAAAAATTATTCTCTTTGTGGCTTAGCTTCTTTGCTAGAAATCATTCAGTCGCAGTGTGCAGTCACAGTTAACAATATTGCTTTGCATCTTTACCACTAGCGACGAAATACTAGGTTGCATTAAAATTACGAATACCGTGTTTAATATAAAGTAAATACTGTTTACATTTAAGTAAATATCTTAGTTTTTAAAGTTTACAGTATTCTCTTTATGCCTTAGCGGTTTTTTGAGAGATTTAGTGATCAGTGTTCTGTCATCAGTGTTCAGTGATCAGTAAACAGTTGGGAGTACTCGTTTGTGGCTTAGTGCATAATTTCGTGTATTCGTGACTAGCTCTTTAAAACTCGCCTTAAACACCATTTTTACTTTACCAACACTTTTTTCTTAAAATGACTTTTAGGTGCCTCACATAGTGAACATTCATAAGTTTCAGGAAGGCTTTCAAAAGGCGTATTAGCCGCTACACTTTGGGTAACATCTCCGTAAACTTCGTTATAAACGGTTAAACAATCTTTACATTGGTATACTTCTTCCTCAAATTTCTCTTTAACGGCTTCAACTGCTTTTTCTTCTTCACGCTCTGTTCCCAACTGTTCAAAATACAACTGACTTAATTCCATTAATAGTCCCGGTAATTCAACCTTATCTACATCTTGAACATGCATGATATATTCTAGCGTATTGGGATCGAAATTCTTAGCATATAATAAATTGTAGGTATCTCTAATTTTAAAATCACCGATAGCTTCGGGTTGTTTATTTTTTTCTATAACAATAGAAGTGAAATTATAAGTATCGCTTTCATAACTAGTAATACCAAAGGTTAACCCATACGTACTAATATCATTCTGATCGAAATTGGTTACCAAATACTTTTTCAAGTTTAAGGCATCTGGATCGTTTACCGGGACATGCCAATTCATCTCCAACATTGAATGGCGTACATTTATACCGAATTTACCCAAAAGCTTTTCCCATTGCAGTTTTGTTTTTAATGGAATGCCCTTTACTATAAAAGATTTCCAAGGGGTAATTGAAATTTTACCGATCTTATTTTCAAAACATAGGTCGCACATCGCTTTTAAGAAAGCTAAATCGTATCTGTTGTTTCTCCAATACAATCCTAGCCAATATCTGTCGGTTCCTATACGATTCATTCCTTCGTAATATGGAAACGGATAAAAAGGAACCTCCAAAGGCTTATCTACGGTTCTGTTATTCGTATCGGCCGAATCGCTAACCAGCTCAAAAAGTGTTTCAATAGTTTCTGGTTCTTCCTGCAAAGCATTTTCTATAGCCAGTTCTATCTTATCCATATCCCAACTAAAGATTAGTGCTGGATACATTTCTGTTTTTTCCCAACCGGGAAGTCTAACATATAAGTACCAATAATCTTCATGCTCTGATGCAATAAAGTTCACATTTCCTGTATACAAAGGTACCAACCGTTGTTTCGGGTCGGTAACATTAACTCTTAAGCTTAACTTATGCTTAAACTGCTCTAAAATATACAAATACTTATCACTGGTAAGCCAAGAGGTACTGGGTAATATTTCTGCCGAAACATAAGATGACGCTATATTTTCAACAGCATCGTGTTTAGGTCTTACAAATTGTACTTTATCAAATTGATCGAACTTGCTATCATCTATTTGTTCTGGAAAAATAATATCTTGTCTAGAACCAAACGATATAGCATCTAAACCCAAACCTTCTGCTGTTTCGCAAATGTATTTTAACTCTCCGGGAGATAACACCCCACCGTTTATCCTTAATCTGTATGGTTCCTCCATTATGCTAATACTTTTGAATTATGAAGTATTTCCCTAACTTCAGTTTTACAACTTCCACAGCCAATACCTGCACCTGTTTTATTACACAGTTCTGTAAAATCGGTACAACCTTTTGCGATGGCTTCTTCTATATTGCCCACACCTACCTGACTGCATGAGCATACAAGCTTTCCTATAACTGGGGTATCGTTTGAAGCACCTCGAAGTAGCGTGTCACGCTTTTCGGCCATTTCAATTTTACTTTCTATCATGGTTTTAAATTCGGCAAACTCATTTTTATCGCCCATTAAAACCGCTCCAACTAATAAATCGTCCTTAACGATACATTTTTTATAATAACGTTTCTTAAGGTCTGTAAAAATGATTTCTTCGTAACTATCATCATTGTCCGGAACATCAATATCCCCAATACTACAAAGGTTTAAATCGTTAAACTTTAAAATATTCATTAGTACCGAACCATTGTATGAACAGCTAATATCGCCAGCTATAAAGTTTGCCAGAATGGTAGCTTGTTCTTCTGCTGCCGATGTAATGCCAAATAACTGATTGTTATACTCTGCAATCTCACCAATGGCAAATATATCTGGATGCGACGATTGTAAATGCTGATTTACCTTTACGCCCCTTCCGCATGCAATACCATTTTCTCTGGCTATTTCTACGTTAGGAATTGTTCCTATGGCATAAACTATCGCATTGGCCGTAATGAGCTTACCACTTTTTAAATTGATATTAAGCTCACCTGTTTCCTCATCGTCAAATACCGTACTCACTTCGTTATCAAAATATATCTGAATACCACGTTCCTGCACATCTAAAGCCAAAAGTTTACTGGAAACTTTATCCAATTGACGTTCCATAAGTCTGGATGCACGTTGAACAATGGTAATTTTTACCTGTTTATGTTTTAAGGCTGCTGCTAACTCTAAGCCAAGTAACCCGCCACCAACAATAACCACATGTTGCTCTTCCGGAGGTAGGTTTGTAGCATCTAAGTACGATTTAAACTTATCTGCATCAATCTTGTTTCGCATGGTAAAACGTCCCGGTAAATCCAACTGAACACCTTTAGGTATAAAGGCACGACTTCCGGTAGCAAGAATTAGCTTATCGAACGTATGCGATTCACCATTACTATCGGTAACTTCTTTTTTATCCCTATCTATATCTGCTATAAGCGTTTCTGGATGCAGTTTTACATTAAGCTTTTTTAACTCAAGATTCTTAATCTTTAAAAGCTGTTCCCAGGTTAGCTCTTCGGTAACGTATTCTGGCAATAACACTCGGTTATAAAACAGATTAGGTTCTTTTGAAAATACATGAATCTCGTCTACCTCATTATGTTCCCTGTAATTCTGAATAAACCTAAATGATGCCGCACCTGCTCCTGCAATAATAATCTTCTCTACGGGTTTTGTATATTTTTGAACAGACACACAAGTAAACTTAAAGTCTGGTTCTTTTGAAATAGGGTCTACTTCCGTATTCGTTAAATTATTTGCCCGGTTTAAATCGTTCTGCAACTGCTTACCCCAGTGCATTGGTAAAAACACAACACCCTTTTTAATGGTTTCGGTTACTTTTGCTCGCACCCTAACTACGCCATTTTTACTCTTTATCTCTGTAATATCGCCTTCTTTAATTTTATTTAAATAGGCATCAACAGGGTTAATTTCTAAAACCGGAGTTGGATAATGCGTTTTTAATCGCGATACTTTACCCGTTTTAGTCATGGTGTGCCATTGATCTCTAATACGCCCGGTTGTAAGTATTAACGGGAATTCTTCGGTAGGTTTAAACGATGTGTTTTCTATACCGGTTGGGATATTAAATATGGCTTTTTTTGAAGGTGTATAAAACTGCTTGTCTTGAAATAGCCTTGGTGTTCCTGGGTGTCTATGTTCCGGAACTGGCCATTGGAATGTACCTTCGGTTTTAAGTCTGTCGTAATTTAAAAACGATACATCTATATTAGTCCCTTTGGTCATAGCACTATATTCGCTATAAATCTCCTCGGCACTATTGTAATTAAATCCACGGAAGCCCATTTTTTGTGCAAACTCACAAAGAATTTCTACATCTGGTCTTGCTTCTCCTGGCGGATCTATTTCTTTTGGTAAATACGAAATACGGCGTTCAGAATTCGTCATGGTACCCTCTTTCTCTAACCATCCGGCCGCTGGTAACACCAAATCGGCATGGTCTACCGTATCCGATTTATACGAAATATCCTGAACCACAACAAACTTGGCCTTTTTCATGGCACGCTCTATTTGGTGTGTATTCGGCATACTTACCAACGGATTGGTACAAACAATCCAAATGGCTTTTAGCTTGCCACTTTCCAGAGCGTCAAACATTTCGGTAGCTGTGTAACCGGGTTTGTCCGATATGCTATCAACACCCCAAAACTGTGCGACTTCACGCCTATGCTCTTCATTCATTAAATCTTTATGAACGGCTAATAAATTAGCCATCCCTCCTACTTCTCGCCCTCCCATGGCATTTGGTTGCCCAGTAAGCGAAAATGGTCCAGAACCCGGTTTACCAACCTGTCCTGTTATTAACGATAGGTTTAAAAGCGATACATTCTTATTGGTTCCAACCACACTTTGGTTAAGTCCCATAGCCCACATACTTATAAAGCCTTTAGAACGTCCAATAATATCTGCTGCTCTTTTAATATCTTTTTCTGGAACACCACATAATTTTGAAGCTTGCTTTATAGAGGTTTTAAAAATCAGCTCTTTATAGGGGGCGATACCTTCTGTATGATTTTTAATAAAATCTTTATCGATATAACCACGTTCAAACAAACGTCTTCCTATGGCGTTATAAAGTATAACATCTGTTCCCGGAAGTAATTGAAGGTGTAAATCTGCGAAATTGGCCGAATCTGTTTTTCGGGGATCTATAACTATAATTTGAACATCGGGATTTTCTTCTTTACGCTTTTCAATACGTCTAAAAAGAATAGGATGGCACCATGCGGGGTTAGCTCCTGTTATTAAAAAACTATCTGCTAACTCGATATCTTCATAAGAAATTGGTACACTATCTTCTCCAAAAGTTTTTTTATAACCTACTACAGCAGAACTCATACACAAACGTGAGTTTGTATCTATATTATTCGTTCCTAAAAATCCTTTGGTTAATTTATTGGCAATATAATATTCTTCGGTAAGGCTTTGTCCGGATACATAAAACCCGACGCTATCTGGACCGTGCTTTTTTATAATTGATTTAAAAACACTACTTGCTCTATCTAATGCATCATCCCAACTTACACGTTCACGTGGGTGCGATCTGCTCCATCGCATTTCGGGATACAAAATTCTATCGGAAGTATCGTTTACTACGTAATGTAAATTCATACCCTTAGAACAGAGCATACCTTTATTTACAGGATGGTCTTTATCGCCTTCAACATAAACCTTATTGTTTATATCCTTTTTAACAATAATACCACATCCAACGCCACAATAAGAGCATGTTGTTTTTACTTCGTTCTTACTCATGCATCATAACATTTTATACTAATTAATAAAATAAAACAACAGAATACAACTTGTGTTTTAATTATTCTGAATACCATAAAAATCAATACCGATATTCGTAAAATGATAATTTTACATTCCCGTTTTAATGGGAATGATAATATTAAAAACCCCTATCGGGAGCACTTGGCATTAGCTATTCGCTGGTGCCAATTTTCCTAGAGATTGTTCCAACTCTTTGTTTGCTGTTTTTTCATCTTCATTTGAAAACTTAATAGAAAGCGCTACAACTCCAGTTACTACAACTACAAAACCAATTAATAAATATCCTTGGGATACTGCTGCAGATGATGCCGCTGCTTGCGCACTGTTTATAACATCTTCACCCATGCCTCGATTTGCAGCAATGGCTGCTTTTTCTGCTACAGCAGATTTAGATTTAAGTAACAATGCTGCTAAAAACGCTCCTACATTTCCACCAGCACCTACGATACCGGAAACAGAACCAATGGCTTTTTTATTTATAAAGGGGACTACCGAAAAGGTTGCACCTTCTGCCATTTGAACTGATAAGCTAAATAGAATTAAAAACACAAAGCCGATAACTATACTAGTTGTTAATGAAAATGTAACAAGCATAATGCCCTGAAGCGTTAATATAAACGATAGAAATAACACACGACCTCGTAATCCTTTTAGTTTCCCGAATTTGTCACCAAAGAATCCACCTAGTGTACGTGCAAAAATGTTCATTAATGCAAATGACAAAACAATATTACCTGCTGTAAGTCTTTCTAATTGAAACGTGTTTTGAAGGTAATCGTCCATTGTACCATAAACCGTTAGTTCAATACCAAAACTAGCTGCATAAACTATAAAAAGTATCCAAACTCTGTAATCTTTAAGTACTTGTAAAAAGCTTATTTTATCTTTTTTAGTTTCAACAGTTTTACCTACTGCTCTTAAATCTTTTAAATTTCCTTCTGGAGTATCTTGGGTAAAGAAATAATACACAGCCCCCATAATAAAACAAATAACGCCGGCTACGACCATAGAGTATCTCCATGCATCTGCCTCGGCTACTCCAAAGCTTACTACAGCAGCTGCAATTAATGGCATACCTAATCGGTTAGCACCTCCTCCTAAATTACCCCATCCTGCAGATGTTGCATTTGCTGTTCCTACAATATTGGGAGCAAACATTAAAGATGTATGTACTTGGGTAATTACAAACGACGCCCCAATAAAACCAATAAATAATCTACAGATTAAAAATTGAAGTGGTGTTTGTACCAATCCGCATAATACAACTGGTATAGCTCCTAAAATCAATAACCAGGTATAACACATTCTCGGACCATACTTATCGCATAGTTTACCAATAAGTAAACGAGCAAATACGGTTCCTGAAACTGCTAAAATGATAGAATTCCATTTCTGATCTGGCGTTAACCCTAAATCCTTAACAACGTCTGGCATAAAAGGTACAATACCAAACCATGAAAAAAAGCACATGAAAAAGGATATAGCTGTAATCCAAAATGTACGTATTGATACATTTTTTAAATTCAATAAATTTAAATTTGTAGACTTAGTTTGCGTTGGAGTGTTCATAATTAAGTATTTTTATACGTACAAAATTAAGTATTTATACGTAATTTTAAAATATTCAAATACGTAATTTTAAATAAATATCAGATTGATAATTATTGAAAGTGGATTTTGTGGATTTGATAAAAAAGGAAAAATATTAGCGATGAATTTGTTGAAATTAATAATTATAGAAATTCAAATATGGCTAATGGATATTAACATAAAAGATTCGTTATATTCGTTGATATAAAAGATATATAGTTAATATTAACTATATATCTTTGTTACCAGTAATTCAAAAAAGTGAAATGAATAACGAAATAATTGAGAGAAAAAGTTGGTGGAAACGGAATTGGAAGTGGTTTTTGCCGCTTATGAGTTTTACTTTGATTTCTATAGTTTTATTTTTCTCTTCTGGAATGGGAGGACATATGACTGATTTTGCTCAAGCATACGCGGATACGGAACTTTATGAAAATGCACTTGAAAAAGCTCAACGGAATAAAAGAGTGACTGATCTGTTGGGTGAATTAGAACCTATAGATAATTTAGCTATTTTGGAAGGTGAAGTTTGTTATTCTGAAGATAATAAGTCGGTTGATTTATCTATTCGTGTTAAAGGAAGTAAAAGAAAAGCTTCTATGGATATTTCTGCTAACAGAATAAACGGAGAATGGAATTATAACAAAATCAATATCCGAATTAAAAAACCCATTGAGGAAAAGCAGACAATTGAAATAATTAGTCAATCGGAATAAAAAAACTGGTAACATCATATATGAAATCAGAGCAAAGTTTAGTGCTAGATCATAAGGTCATTTCCTTTTTGCTACGGCGCTAGATTTTTATGAATTAAACCAAGAAATAAAAATGCGCAGATAGATCAATTGGTTCAGGCTTGCTTGCCTTGCTCCGATTCATATATTTGGCGTTATGCTCAATTAAATCAAGAAACTATGGGATTAGGAATTTTTAAAAACAACATAGCAAAAAAGATTGCAACAGTTGGTAAGGAAGCCCAATCGTTGATTGATTTAGAATTTCAAAAAATCAATTACGCACCTGATAGTAATAGTCCTTTGAACCAAGAAGGAATGAAAAATGGATTTGAAATAATTAGCGAATATAACTCTGTTGGAGAATTTGGATTAGCATTTGAACATATTCTATATATGGTAAATGAAACGGAAATTGAAATGACTAAATCCTCATCAGAATTAATGATGGAACTAAGCAAAAAAATGAATATTTCGATTGACCATATTCAGAACAAATTGAAAAAAGTGTAGAACTGATTAAAAATCAACCAATTTCTTCAAAGGAACTTCCAAAGCCTTTGCGATTTCTAAAAGCGAATAAATAGTCGGATTGACTTTTCCATTCTCCAACTTTTCAAGCGCTTGTCTGTCCTTATCACAAGCTCTAGCCAAATCGGACTGACTCCAACCCTTCTGACTTCTCAGCTCAACAATGCGCTGACCAACTTTCTTTTTTAGTTGTTCTTTATTCACAATAACAAATGTCAATTAATTATACGACAATTTTGTCATACAAAAATTTGACAAATCGATTTAAATTCTTATGTTTGTCATATAAATAGTTGACAGTTGAGTAAGTTCAGGATTTTAAAAATATACAGTAAGTTTCGTTATCGTAGATGGAGCAATAATTACACTGTACCTGAAATTAGACTCGAAGGGAGATGGCTCGAACAATTAGGATTTGAAAAAGGAAAAGAAGTATTAATCGAACAGAAAAAGAACAAATTGATAATAACAATGAGAAAAGAAAAAGAGCATAACAAAGTATATAAAAAATAGTGGTTTAAGTGCTTAAACGAAATTGAATTTCATAAATTTATGGTCAATGTAAACTTGAAAAGTTAGTGTTCAAAAATCCACTACTTTTCATATACAAAACGTTAGGCACAATTAGGGTATGGTAAAGGCACATAGTTTACAAAGTTAAAGGGACATAGTTTACACTTTTTTAGGTTGTAATTTGAGATAAAAATCAAATTATCATGCCTTGGAAAGCAACTACAACTATGGAACAAAAAATTGAATTTATCTGTGAATGGAGAACTGGGAAATATACCATCACAGAATTATGCAAAAACTTTGGAATCTCAAGACCAACAGCCTACAAGCTGATTTCCAGATTCGAAAATCAAGGTTATGACGGTCTAAAAGAGCAGTCAAGAGCACCCAGAGAACATCCTAACGCTACGGGTGAGAATATTGTTAAAGCTATTATTAAATTAAAGGCTAAATATCCACGTTGGGGAGCTAAAAAAATCAGAATACTTTTGTTTAACGATTTCAATAAAGAAATAGTTCCTTCTGTGGTTACTGTCCACAACATACTCAAGAAAAATGGTCTGGTCTGTCCTCAAAAACGAATGAGAAGGGTCAAACCTGTGTTCCCTATTTTCGACCCCAAATCATGTAATGAAGTATGGAGTGCAGATTATAAAGGAAAGTTTTTAATGGGCAATAAGATCTATTGTCACCCGCTAACCATTGCAGATTCCAAAAGTCGTTTTTTGTTTACGGCTAAAGGGCATTATAAGGAAAACTTAAAGTCTGCTAAAACTGAGTTTACAAAGGTCTTTAGAAAGTATGGTATGCCTAAACAAATCCATACAGATAACGGTAGCCCCTTTGGTTCTGTAAGAGCCATCCAACGCTATACCCAACTCTCTTATTGGTTTATTGAACTTGGGATTACCCCTGTGTTTTCTGACCCTGCCCACCCTGAGCAAAACGGAAGGCACGAACGCATGCACCGTGACTTAAAGGCGGCATGTGCCAGACCTTCTGCTTATGATCTAAAAGCCCAACAACGCAGATTAAACCATTTTGTAAAGGAATATAATCACATAAGACCCCATGAGGCTTTAGGCATGAAAACACCCGCTTCTGTCCATAATTTTGAGACCAGACCTTTTCCCGAAAAAACACCTCTCTTTGATTATGATTTAGACCATAAAGTTCTTAAAGTAACTCAAAACGGAGCTATCAGATGGAGGTCCTATTATTGGGTATATTTAACAAGTGCTCTAAAAGGTAAATATGTAGGAATCCAAAATCTTGGTAACGGTATTTGGAAAGTGTTTTACAGAAACGTATTTTTAGGTTTCTTTAATGAAAATGAATTAAGAAATAAAAAAACTAACATAAGGTTAGAAACTAATTTAGTGTAAAGTCTAATCTTTAACTTGTGTAAACCATGTCTCTTAACGAACATTAGGAAAAACTGTAACAAAATACATTTAAAGTAATTTTTAAACTACCAATCAATAAAATTTTCAATGCGATTAATAATCTTTTTAGTTTTAGCACTACTTTCTATATCATTGTTTGCCCAAAGAAAACCAATCATAAACCTTCCTTCTATTAATCCAGAAAAAGTTGGCTTCAATCAAGATTCATTAAATGTTCTCGATGATTTCATTGATAACTTTAAACAAAGAGATTATCGAGCACTAATAGTTATTAAAGACAATAAATTAGGAATAGAATATTACTATAATTCGTTTTGGAGAAAGCATATTCACGATATACGTTCTGCGGGAAAGAGCATTACATCTTTACTGTTAGGAGTCGCAATCCAAGAGGGTTACATTGAAGATTTAAACCAAAATGTTTATTCTTTTTTTCCAAAAAATAAATACCCATCAATTAACGAAGACTATAAGAAAGTGAAGCTTATTCATTTGTTAAATATGGTTTCGGGTTTAGATGCAGATTCCGATAGTTCTAATACACCTGGAAATGCGGGCCATTGGATAGATAAAGACGAATGGGTGAATTATTTGTTAAGTATTCCATTAGTCAGAAAACCTGAATCGAAATGGGTTTATGCGGATATAAACGCAGTTCTAATTGGAGCAATTATCGAAGAAAGAACAGGAATGAGTTTAAGGGATTTTGCCAAAAAACACGTCTTTGACCTATTGGAAATAGAAGAATTCTATTGGTATACAAATGCTTCAAACCAAACAGGAGCGGCAGGCAATCTTTACATTTCTGCGCTCGATTTTGCTAAACTTGGTTATTTAATTTCAAATAAAGGAAAATGGGGCAGCAAACAAATTGTGAATTCTGATTATATAAATAGTTTAATCAATGAAAATTCAAATGCAATTGGAGATTACAATCCGCTGGCAGATGGATATGGAATGTTGTGGTATAAATCTAAACGAAAGTTCGGAACAAAAGAAATAGAATACCTATGGGCATCAGGAAATGGCGGAAATCATTTAGTTATTGTACCTGAAGAAAATATGGTCATAGCAATGACTTCTGGTGCATATGGAAATTGGTTTCCTCATCAGAGAGCTTATTTAATTTTAGGAAAAGTAATTCAAGCTTTAGAAAAAAATGAATAATAACTGTAAGCAAGTGGTGTATAGTACATACCCTTTGGGATACGTACCATACACAGAACGTTGTGCTTCATTTTAGAACACGGATGAATTTTATCTCTTGTAACAAGTTTTCTGAAAAATCGTCTCATTGAAAAGAATATAAACTATAGAATCAATGGCTAATTATAATGGAAAAGAGTTGTCACTTTCAAATTCAGCCTTAATTGCTGGAATCAGTTTACTTATAATGGTTTTGACTACTCCATTTGCGGAATTTTCAATATTCCCAAAACTTATCGATTATGAAAATCCTACAATTACCGCTGAAAATATTATAAATAATAAGTACCTGTTTAGTACCGCGATATTTCTAATTCTATTGACTCTGATTGCTGATATTACAGCATCTTGGGCATTATATTTTTTATTGAAGCCCGTAAACAAAAGCTTATCCTTATTAACCGCGTGGTTTAGGTTAATTTATACAGCTATGTATTTCAGTGCTATGTATAACCTTTTAAGCATATTAAGTGTAATTAATTCTCTTGAGAATATAAAGCATACAAGAATAGAGCAAATAAATGACAGTATTTTGCTGTATTTTAAAGCCTTTAGAGTTGAGGGTTCTTTTGGACTAATATTTTTTGGAATCTATCTTATTTTACTTGGTTATTTGGTGTATAAAGCGACATACATTCCAAAAGCATTTGGAATAATTTTAATAGTTGCAGGATTGAGCTGGGTAGTAGACAATCTGAGCATATTCTTTTTTCCGAATTTAAACACTCAATTTTTGTTCTTTCTTACAATGGGGGAATTAGCATTTATGCTGTGGCTTTTAATAAAAGGGTCGAGACTAAAAAACTTAGAATTATATAATAAATAATAAAAAACGAAAGCTCAACAATGGTTATAAGTAATTGCTTGCTCTCGCCTACTTTGGAAATTCCTATGGTATTCCCAACTTGGTGGGTACTTGCAAAGTTAAGTGCTAACCCTCGCAACTACTCATAGCCGAACCGTTAATCATAAAAAGGGTATGGTAAAGGCACATAGTTTACAAAGTTAAAGGGACATAGTTTACACTTTTTTAGGTTGTAATTTGAGATAAAAATCAAATTATCATGCCTTGGAAAGCAACTACAACTATGGAACAAAAAATTGAATTTATCTGTGAATGGAGAACTGGGAAATATACCATCACAGAATTATGCAAAAACTTTGGAATCTCAAGACCAACAGCCTACAAGCTGATTTCCAGATTCGAAAATCAAGGTTATGACGGTCTAAAAGAGCAGTCAAGAGCACCCAGAGAACATCCTAACGCTACGGGTGAGAATATTGTTAAAGCTATTATTAAATTAAAGGCTAAATATCCACGTTGGGGAGCTAAAAAAATCAGAATACTTTTGTTTAACGATTTCAATAAAGAAATAGTTCCTTCTGTGGTTACTGTCCACAACATACTCAAGAAAAATGGTCTGGTCTGTCCTCAAAAACGAATGAGAAGGGTCAAACCTGTGTTCCCTATTTTCGACCCCAAATCATGTAATGAAGTATGGAGTGCAGATTATAAAGGAAAGTTTTTAATGGGCAATAAGATCTATTGTCACCCGCTAACCATTGCAGATTCCAAAAGTCGTTTTTTGTTTACGGCTAAAGGGCATTATAAGGAAAACTTAAAGTCTGCTAAAACTGAGTTTACAAAGGTCTTTAGAAAGTATGGTATGCCTAAACAAATCCATACAGATAACGGTAGCCCCTTTGGTTCTGTAAGAGCCATCCAACGCTATACCCAACTCTCTTATTGGTTTATTGAACTTGGGATTACCCCTGTGTTTTCTGACCCTGCCCACCCTGAGCAAAACGGAAGGCACGAACGCATGCACCGTGACTTAAAGGCGGCATGTGCCAGACCTTCTGCTTATGATCTAAAAGCCCAACAACGCAGATTAAACCATTTTGTAAAGGAATATAATCACATAAGACCCCATGAGGCTTTAGGCATGAAAACACCCGCTTCTGTCCATAATTTTGAGACCAGACCTTTTCCCGAAAAAACACCTCTCTTTGATTATGATTTAGACCATAAAGTTCTTAAAGTAACTCAAAACGGAGCTATCAGATGGAGGTCCTATTATTGGGTATATTTAACAAGTGCTCTAAAAGGTAAATATGTAGGAATCCAAAATCTTGGTAACGGTATTTGGAAAGTGTTTTACAGAAACGTATTTTTAGGTTTCTTTAATGAAAATGAATTAAGAAATAAAAAAACTAACATAAGGTTAGAAACTAATTTAGTGTAAAGTCTAATCTTTAACTTGTGTAAACCATGTCTCTTAACGAACAAAAGAACTCAAAAGAACAATTTCGGAAAAATGAAAAAATGGATTTTTAAAATATTAGGTGTAATAATCGGAATTGTTTTGATTTTAGGATTTTACAGTAATTCTTCGTCTTTTATTGAAAAACAAGACTGGAAATACGCTGAAGGAACTCATATTGGAGATTGGTTAGCAAAAAACTCTTTTGAAATTAACAATAGAATAATTGAAACAAATCAAGGAAAAGCGAAGGTGATTTTCTGTTATGGCAAAGAATTAATAATAGAAAATCTTGAAACTAAAGAAAAAGGATTTTATATTAACAAAAGCTGAATTAAATGATTTTACTTTTTATCATCGGAATTTCATTAATTCAATTTGGATTGTATTATTTGAACGATAAATACAAAACTAAACTTCCGAATTTTTTAATTCTATTGATTTTACTAATCTGTTATTTTTTTGTTTTTCCAAAATTCTTTTACCCAGAACCAAGAACAGACAGAATTAATTGCGGAATGCCAATACTCGGAATAACACTCGGATTTTGGATTTTCGGAACAATCACAGGAATTACGACACATATAATTTGGAAAATAAAAAAACGAAAAAGCACTAAAGCACAACAAAAACGTGTATAATTCATTGCTAGTACTCGCCTACTTACGAAAATCCTCGCGGATTTTCTATTCGGTTTGTATTTGCTAAATTAGTTACTGAAACACGCAACGAAATCATAAAGAAAACCGTTGTAGCCAATAAGAAATAAATATGGGATTAGATTTAACACCTCTTCCAAAACCTAAGCTTGGTTATGAAGATAGATTTAAAGAAATATTTAATATTCTAAAGGATATGCAAGATGAGGATTATTCAAAATCTCCATCCATTATTGAATTATTCATTAAAAAGAAATATCGATTGCAAAGAAAGTTATTGAGAGAATGGCATCAAAACTCTATTAGCTCTTTCGATACTATCAAAGCGCCTAGGGTTGGTTATGATGATGAAGCTGACAATTGGTTTTTAAAATCCAACAAAACTGATAATGAAAAATTATCAGATAAAACTTTAATTAAAAAAAATAAAGGCTTTTATGTTATAGAACTTGCAAAGGAAATAGAAGGTGTTCCCATTGGTAAATATTGTGCTAGAGCAGGATATAGAAATGGATTTAGAGGGGAATACCTGCGGAATTGTGAAGACTTAATAGGTGATCTTGTATATGGCATTTACGGATCAAGTTTAGCTGAAGGAACATTAGAATATGGATATAAATTGATCAATAAAGCTGATGAAATTGCTAAAAAACATGATTTGATTTATCTAAAAAAGCAACGAGAAGCTCCAGATGAATGGTCTGGACACATAAAAAGTAGACTACACCTAATATATTCACTTGCAAATTGGTTGATTTTTTATGGAAAAAACGGACATGGATATGAAGCTGATTTCTAAAAAGCAACTGGATACAACAAGGTATAAATGGCATTAAAACGACCATTTATACTAACCATTAGCAAACATTTTAATGCGTGAACATATACTATATGAAGGGCAATACTTAGGACAAACTATAAAATCCTATGAGACCGATATGATTTCGGTAAAAAGTACGCTTCATAAAAAGTCCAAATCAAAATTCCATGCACATAGCAATGCTTATTTGAGTATTCTACTCTCTGGACGATATTCCGAGACAACCCTAGATTCTCAAAAAATTGTTTTTCCCAGCAATGTTCTATATAGACCAGCGCATCACGAACATAAAAACCAATTTATAACAGAAGAAACCAAATGCTTGAACATCGAGTTTGATCCTAGATGGTTTGATAAACACCAAATAGATTCAAAAAAGATCAAGCCCCAAATCAAAAACATACAAAACCATCCATCGGCACTACACTTGCTTATAGACTTTTTAAAGTATCAGAAAATTGATTTTTTTGAGGAGCTACTGATGCAATTGATAACCAGTGGAGAAAAGGCAATTAGTCCTTTAAGAAAACCTTGGTTAGGTAAATTAGTTCGGATTCTGGACAACGAAATTGAGAAAAACCATTCTTTACTAACTTTATCTGAGCGCGTGTTTGTTCATCCTAATTACATGTCCAGAGTCTTTAAGGAGCATTTTGGCATTACCATAGGGCAATACCAAATGGAGTGTAAAATTAAGAGTGCTACAAAAAAACTATTTGTTGAGAGGAGCTCTATTGCACAAATTGCCTCGGAATGCGGTTTTTTTGATGAATCACACTTTATAAAGACTTTCAAAGCTTCTAATAGGATTACGCCACATCAATTTAGAATGCTCTTAAAATAGTTAACCTGATACAATTTTAGATTATTCAATTAGAGTTACTTTGTCAACTATTCATCCATAATGGATGTTCAAAAAAAAATATTAATAATGCCAAGATGAAGCAATTACTCTTTTTCCTCTTTTTATTTTCAACCAGTTGCGTACTAAAGGCGCAGGAAAGCACAATAGCATCTTCAGATGCAGCTTACGACCATTTCAACTTAATAGAGTCCTATTCAATATTAGAATCGATCCTTACTGTAGATACGATTCAGGATGAACAAAAGTGTAAAGCATTAAGAAGATTGGCACATCAGGACTGGAAATATTATCAAAATTATGATTTAGCAAAAGAAAGATTACAAAAAGCGGATACCATTGGCAGTAAAAAATACGAAACTTGGATGCTCCTTAGCAGAATTGAAAGAGCATCCCAACATTTTAATGATGCGTTATATGCTGCAATTAATGCCAAAGAATTTGCACAATCAGAAAATGAAGTAAATAAGGCAAATACCGAATATGCCAATGCCGTATACACTTCTTCTATGCACCAACTAACTAAAAGTGGCTCAGTTGATACAAGTTTGCTAATGAAAACCACTACACTACTTTCCAAAGTTTTAGAAACTGATGCCGGTTTGCCCCTACCTTCTAAACTCTTACTGGGTATAGCTTTATTGAATAATGATGGTGATAATGTTATAAAGGCTTGGCAGTCTTACTTTCAAATTCAGGATATTCAACAGGTTAGTCCATATTTAAAGGATCCGGCCAAAAAGCTAAATCAGATTTGTAAAAATTGGAATGGAAATACGTTATCTGTTTCAAATCAAGAAGTGTTAATCGATGCGCTTTCCTCATCGAGGTTTTATGAATTTATACCAGTTTATGTCAAAAAAAATTGTGATGAATCGTGCTATACTCCAAAAACAAGAGATGCCATTACATACTCACAATATCTGAATGAAGTCGAAAAAGAAACCAATGAATACTATCGCCTAATTGCCATTGCGCAAGAAAATGAAACCGCCTATATAGAATGGTTAAACAATAAAAGAAAAGAACTTTGGAACAAACTCTCCTTTACTGCTCAGAACGAATATAGCGAAGAAGATTTTTTAAAAGAAACAGAAGAACATTTTGGTGCCAGAGGATTTACCGGCGGTACTGGCAATTATAGTGGCTACGTTTTAGCGCTTGGTCACATCGTAAATCAGGAAAAAGCAAAAGTGGAGCAATATGGTTATCAACCCGAATTTACCTATACTCAAATAGATATGATGGTTTCAAATGGTTTTTCAAGCTGGTTTTGGGAACATAAAGCCATCGGTGGGTGGGCCACAGATAATGAAATAATACGGGTAAGGGAAGTCTATTTGAGTGGCCCCATCAATGCTTGGAAAACGGCCACGGATTCTGTTGAACGGCGTAAGACAGAAAAGATAATCAATGAGTTCTTGGATAATTCGACTGAAAATCAGTTAGAAACCGCAAAAGGTTTAGCTGCAAAATTAAGATTCGATGCCATAAATGATCTCTATAACGGCCTTGTCTCAAAAGACTTATCAGGGAAAGCTTTAAAGTTGGCATTCTTGTCGAAATACGAGCAATATAGAATGGAAGCTTCCATGCTTGCACATGAAGGTAGGCACAGCATTGACCAAAAGTATATGCCAGAAGAGTTTGAAGGTTGGAGCAATGAAATACGAGAATTCCGAGGAAAACTTTCGCAAATTATTTTTGCACCGGAACCTAGATTAGAGTTATCTGGAATGGTAACCAGTATTATTGGCGATTATGGGCATATCAAAGCAAATAAAAGGATTGTAGATGTGGCCATTGAATGGATAAAGGAGAACAAAGAACACATTTCAGGATACTCAGATAACAAATCAGCGTTTTCTCAACTTTATCTATTGACCAACAATCAAATAAAGGAATGTTATAAACAAGTAGACCCTTTGAATAAATAAAAACGTTTGTTAATTGCACAAGCTCTATAAAAATTCTCCTTGGGAATACGTTCGCTTAGTTGGAACTGAGCGAATAATTTTTCTTGGTATTCTTTCTTGCCTTGCACAACACAAAATACGTAATTTCTTTATATTTACATAGTGCTTGTGCAACAGGCGCAATGGCTATGATTAATACGAATTTTGGTGTTTAATCCAAAGTTTAGAGCTTTAAATGAAGTCCGCCGAATCTTTTGGTATGGATATATAAAGAAAAAGATAAAACAAAATAATAAGTTTTGGCTAAGTGCTTAATCGAAAGTTTACTACTTTTAATTTCCGTACTACCCATAACCTAGACATTGACAAGAGTCAAAAACATAAATCGATGAGTATATACAAAGGAATATTGGATAACATAGCCAGATATGTTCAACTATCTGATGATGAAATAAAGCAATTTACTTCCATATTAAAGACCACTAGAATAAAGAAAAGACAATTTGTTGTACAACCAGGGTTTGTATCCGAATATCGAAACTATATTGTAAAAGGTGCGGTTAGAGTTTTTTATTTAGATGATTTAGGAAAAGAACATACTGTAATTATTGCAGTCGAAGATTGGTTTTTTACAGACTTTTACAGTTATATACACAGAACTCCTGCAGAATATTATGCTGAAGCACTTGAGGATTCTTTAATTTTACAAATGAAATATGAAGATGTTGAAGAATTATGTAGTAGAATACATTCTTTATGTCAATATTTTAGATTATTTACAGAAAGATCTATGTCCTATTCTTACAAAAGAACCATTTCTAATATTAGCAAAACCTCTGAAGAGAGATATTGGGAATACGTTAATAAATATCCTCAAATAGCAAACAGAGTACCGCAGTACGTCTTAGCATCATACTTAGGCATTTCTCCAGAATCAATAAGTAGAATTCGCTCACGGTCATAAATAAAAATTGATTTATATCAATTTTATTCCTTGATAAAGGTCAAGCTTTTTTCTTAACACATATCATATTTGCTTATTCAATTATGACGCAACTTTGTCATGTCAATAATTGACAGATACTGGTTTACATTTTATTCAACCATTAGTTCTATAAAACCAAACCGTATTCTTTTAAAAAATAAAAAAAGTAAATAATTTATTATGAAAGCAGTTGTTTATAAAGAACGAGCAAAAATTGAGGTTGTAGACATACCAAAACCCCAACTATTAAAAGATGATGATGTTATTGTACGTATTACACTTGCAGGTGTTTGCGGTGCAGATTTAGAATTTACCCAAAACGGACCAGAAATGGGGTTATATGAAGGGATGCGGATAGGTCACGAATTTGTTGGCGTCGTAGACCAAGTAGGTAAAGATATTCATTCGTTAAAAGTTGGAGACCGTGTCATAGCTTCAGCAATGTTTGTTGACGGAGATTGTTACTATTGCAAGCGCGATTTACCTTCAGCATGTGATCATGGAGGTTTATTTGGAACTCCCCTATTTGCTCAACATGGAGGTGATGATATTCAGGGAGGCCAAGCCGAATTTATACGTGTTCCTTACGGTAATTCTTCACTATTTAAGCTTCCAGAAGGTTTAACTGGAGATGAGCATGACACAAAAGTGCTTCCATTAGGAGATAATTTTGCTACCGGTTATCATGGTGCATTAAATGCGAATATCAAGACAGGAGAAACCGTAGTAGTTATTGGTGATGGCGCAGTAGGTTTAAGCGCTATAATGGCTGCTACATTATTCGGCCCATCTACTATTATTTTAGTAGGACGACATAATAGTCGATTAGAATTAGCAAAAACTATAGGAGCAACCCATGTAGTGAATTCAAAAAATGAAGACCCTGTAGAATTTGTAAAATCACTTACAAATGGACGAGGTGCAAATTCTGTGATCGATTCTGTAGGTAATAAAACAGCAATTACACAAGGTATGGAAATGACTCAAGCTGGTGCATCGATAAGTGTTCTAGGATTTGGACATCTTTATGAACCAGTTGAACAACCCTATTCATCAGCTTTGTTTAGAAATATAACCATTCATACTGGTGTTGTAAATGTAGCAGCATATATGGAAAAATTACTTCCAATAGTAGAAAGAGGTGTTATTGACCCAAGCAAGATTTTTACTGATATTTTACCTCTATCAGAGGCAGAAAAAGGGTATGATTTGATGCGTGATCGTTCTTCTGGAACGCTTAAAGTTGCATTACGTCCTTAACATTTTAGCATCAGAAATTTAAAATAATTTATCATGAAAAAAATATTTTTCGTATTCATCTTAATCACAATTTTTATGACTCAAGTACAAGCACAAAATAACGATATACAATTGATTGAAAAAACGATCAATTATTACCTCGATGGAATGACTAAGCACAATGCAAAGTCTTTTGAAAAAGCATTTCATCCAAATGCCACCATGAAGTGGATAGACAAAAAATATGAAGAAGTAAATGCTATTGAAGCGTTAAGCGCGTATGTCAACGCAAATGATCCTGTAAAAACAAAAACCAGTATTATGGCTATAAATACAGCAGGAGATGCTGCCAACGCTCAGTTAGAACTGGAATATGACACCTTTTCTTATATTGACTTTATGCATCTATTAAAAATTGACGGGAAGTGGAAAATTGTTAGTAAAACTTATTCTACAAAAACGAAGAGTAATAAAGAATAGAAAAATAAGAATAGACCCAGGTATAATTTTTACAGATATAATTATGAATAAGTATTTACTTCCAGTTTTTGCCATTGTTATCGGTGTAATTATTGCTTTTGTAACCAAAAAACAAAAATCAATAGGCACTAAACTCTTATTATCATTTAGTGGCGCATTTCTGCTAGCATTAACACTCTTGGATTTATTGCCAGAAGTATATCATCATTTAGGTGCCAAGCAAACCGGACTTTTTATAATGTGCGGTATCTTATTGCAAATTATTTTAGAATTTTTATCTAAAGGCATAGAACATGGCCATGTAAATACACATAAAGAAGATAAAGAATTTCCCTGGGTACTATTTATAAGCCTTTGTATTCATAGTTTTTTAGAAGGGTTTCCTATTCATCATCACAACGATATGGTGTATGGAGTATTAATTCATAAAATCCCTATAGCGACATTAATAACTACCTTTTTATTACAATCTAGCTATAGTAAAGTACAAATTATTGGTTTCTTGGTAGTATTTATGGCAATGACACCTTTAGGTACCTACATATCTAATAATACTGTCTTAGCTACTGAATATGTAGATATAGTTAATGCTATAGTGATCGGTATCTTTTTACATATTGCTACAACTATTTTATTTGAAACTGGTGAAGGTCATAAGTTTAATTTACCAAAGCTGGTAATGATATGTTTCGGTGTCTTAATTGCTAATTTGATATAAAAGTTCTCAAAGAAGGGTGAAGGTAATTACGGTAATAGTTGCAAAAAAGACCAAAATCAATCAACAACTGCAGTAAGTAAATAAGATAAAAGAATCACTTTTCGAAATAATCAAATAAATATAATGCTAATTCATATAAAACGTGCTACAACAAAGTATCTTATAGTTCGTAGTATTTAAAAGATAGTTTAGGAAATTCTGTAGAATTTTCGAGCTCTTGTTATTTTTTGCTAACTTACCTCCTAACACTACAAACCATATACGAACACGTTAGTTAGAAGTAAATTTAAAAAAATCCTTAAGAAAGAATAAACATGAAATTCATACTAATAAATTCAGTATTAGTAATATTCTGTCATTTAAATGTAATGGGACAAATCTATAATTATCAAGAAGATGTGAAAACCAAAAGTATTTGGGAATCAACAATTGTGAAAGCTAATTCAAGTAAGGTTTTTACTGAAATCGAAGGACCAGGAATTATTAAAAAACTTTGGTTAACTACTTTTCCTTCAAATGATAAAGAAAATATTGAACTGGCCAAAAACGTAATCATCAACATATATTGGGAAAACAGTGAAAGCGCAGCTGTTTCAGTTCCTCTTGCAGATTTTTTCTGTCAACCTTTAAAACTTCAAGCCATAGAAAATCATTTTTTTCACTCTACAAACAATCAATTATTATTTGCTTCTACCATCCCAATGCCTTTTAGAAAAACGGCAAGGTTGGAGGTAAAGAATAGTTTAGATAAGGAGTTCGAGTTATTTTTCGGAATTGATATTGAATCCAAAGTAATTGAAAAAGATGCAATGTACTTACATACTTATTGGCAAAACTCAATTGATTTATCAGCAGATGAACCATTCTTAATACTGCCTGAGTTAAATGGCAAAGGAAGGTATTTGGGCACACATCTTTCACTATACCAGAGAAACCCCTTTAAAAATTGGCCTTGGTACACAAGACCTGTTACCATCTTTTTAGATTCTAAATCAAACAATCAAAAACCCAGTTTATATATTAAAACACTTGATGATTTTTTTGGTTCGGCTTGGTGGGACAGAGAAGATGAACATAATACATATACTTATCAATATATTGGCAGACCTTTAGTTGAAACTGATAAGCATAATAATTTGAAGATAGTTCTATACAGATACCACATTCAAGAACCTCTATGGTTTAAAGAAAGTATCAAAATTGAAATAGGGAAAAACTGGAATTGGGGTAACCAAAAGATAGAAAGTGGTAATTGGACGACTACTTCTTTCTTATATCTTAATGAACCCTCAAATGAATTCAATCTAAAAGGAAAATATTGATTTACAAAACTCAACATTTCCTTTATCTGTTCAACTGAATTGGTCTGATGAATCTGAATATTGTGGTAAAGGAATTGCTATTGAAGCAATTGAATTGGTTGAATAAAAAACAACTACTGCCAATATCGTGTCCTATAATTAATACGGACCTTAAACAAAGTCTACCAAATTTACAATTTGACATTTAAAAGAAAAATAACCGTAAAATTGTAAATTTGGCTAAATGCTAAACCATGCCCCTTAACGAACATTTGAGTAATACGAAAATGAATATCAACCTAAATAATAAAAAATTCAAATCTGAATTCAATTCTAAAAATGGGGAGGTTTCAGACCAAACCATATTTTCTTATAATCAAAAAGATAATATCATTTGGGCAGAATATAGTGGTGGGCAAATTGTAAAAGGTAATATTATTGGAAAAGTTATTGATAACCATATAGAATTTGTATACCAGCATATAAACAAAGAAAATGAACTAATGACTGGAAACTGCAAATCATACCCTGAAAAAACTGAAAATGGAAAAATCAGATTAAAAGAAATATGGCAATGGACCTGCAAAGACAATAGTTCTGGTAACTCAACATTAATTGAGATTTAAGATGAATGTCCTAATTATTTATTGTCACCCAACTTATGAATTATTGATAGTAAACTTTGGATTTGATTCATTAAATTAGCGTAGCTTTTTACTTATTTTTATTTAAACCCAAATCCATAGCAATGAAATACTTTTGTCATACATTTTTTCTACTAATTATCTTAGGGTTTATAAGTTGCAAAAATCCATCTCAAAAAAAAACTGAAATAACAGAGAACGCTACTCCAGAATCCCTTGGTATCTCTTCTCAGGCAATTCTTGATTTTATTAACGCTGCCGAAAAAGAACTTCCTAATAGCCTGCATAGTTTTTACATGCTACGTCATGGCAAGGAAGTAGCGAGCGGATGGTGGGATCCGTATGAACAAGAAGCCCCCCATTCTTTATATTCCTTAAGCAAGAGCTTTACTTCTACCGCCATTGGAATAGCACAAGAAGAAGGATTACTTTCTATTAACGATTCTGTTATTAGCTTTTTTCCAGAAGAAACTCCCGATAGTATTTCGCCAAATTTAAAAGCCATGCGCATTCGGGATTTACTAAAAATGAACAGTGGTCATAACCTAGAACCTTGGGCTGCCACTACACAAAATAAAGAAAGCTGGGTAAAAGGATTCCTTTCTGCCAAAGTAGAACACAAACCAGGTACTCACTTTGTTTACAACAGCATGGCTACATTTATGCTATCTGCAATCATCACGAAAGTAACTGGAGAGCGACTAAGAGATTATTTAATGCCAAGACTCTTTGATCCATTGAAGATCGAAAACCCAACGTGGGATCAAAATGTAAACGGTATCGACTTTGGTGGATGGGGATTACATCTACGTACAGAAGATATTGCTAAGTTCGGGCAACTATACCTTCAAAAAGGCAAATGGAATGATGTACAACTTGTTCCAGAAGCCTGGGTAGAAGAAGCCACGTCCTTTCAAACCTCTAATGGTAGCGATCCTAACAGTGACTGGGAACAAGGCTACGGCTATCAGTTCTGGATGTGTCGCCACGGATTTTATCGCGGAGATGGTGCTTTTGGGCAATTCTGCATTGTTATGCCAGAGCAGGACGCCGTTTTAGCAATGACTTCTGGCACCCAAAATATGAAGAAGATTATGAACCTCGCTTGGGACCATCTTTTACCTGCTTTTAAGAATGAACCTTTAAAACAGAACGACTCTTTATTGCAAATTTTACGGGAGAAAACAGCTAATCTGAAACTCTCTCCTGTAGAAGGAGAAAAAACCTCGTCCAAAGCGGAAGAGATTTCCGGAGAAACTTACACTTTAGATAACAATAACTGGGGCTTACAAAACATTACGTTTAATATGACCGGTGACGAAAAATCTATAGTATTTAAAAGTGCAGATAGTACATATACCCTACCCATAGGTTTTGGTGAATATCAAGAAGGTTATTACAAATTCTCCGAGATAGGTAAACAGTCAGTAGCTACCTCGGCAGCATGGATAACTAAAGACACGCTGCAACTCATGATGTATATTGATGAAACACCGCACGCCTATACTGCTAAGGTTTCATTTGGTGAAAATAAAATGACCATGGAACGGGAACTAAATGTGTTTTTTGGGGAGACCAAACAGAAGCCACTCGAGGGAAAAACTATGAAATAAAGTATTTTGACAAAAATGAAAACTATATAATAAGAACTTTTTATTTATGATAAAAAAAATTGAACACGTAAACATTACCGTATCTAATATTGAGGAAAGTTGTGATTTCTATTTTAAACTGTTTGGTTTTGAGAAAAAATGGGAAGGAACTGCAGTTGCAGAAATAGGTAAAGTTAGAGCTTGCCATGTTGGCCTTGGTGATATTTATCTATCATTTTTCGAAGCTGAAAAAACTGGAAAATACAAGCCAAATTATGGTATAAATGGAGTTAATCATTTTGCATTTGTAGTCGACAACTTATCCGAATATAGAAAAAAGCTTAATAAGCTAAATATAAACATTCATATAGATGAAGATTATGATCCAGGTCTTCGAATTTATTTTTACGATCCAAATGGTGTAGAAATAGAATTAGTAGAATACTAACAAATAAATAGATTAAAACGAAACTTGTTATATAAAGTTTTTCACCCCTGAATTGTACCAAGAAATTTATCAGGCTAGCTATACAAAACTCAAATTAAAACAGTACTTTAACTTAAACCAACTGATATTCCTTAGCTTTATTACTAAGTTCCATAATATTCTTAACCTCTAGTTTTTTCATTAAGTTAAAACGATGTACTTCGGCTGTTCTTCGACTAATCTGAAGCTCGTCGGCTATATCTTTATTGTTTTTAAGCTGTAAAACTAAACTCAGTATTTGCTTTTCTCTTTTGGTAAGATTAAATGGATCTTTTGCAGATTCTTTCTTTGACTTGGTGCTGGCATTTCCATTCACAAAATTGTTCATGATAATAGCAGACACATCCCCTGTAAAATATTTACCCCCAGAAGCTACTTTTGTAATCGCTTTTAAAAACTCTTCTTTACTGGCTCCTTTTAGCAAATAACCATCAGCTCCAGCCTGAATCGCTTTAACTACGTATTCTTCCGAATCGTGCATGGATAAGACCAACGTTTTTACATTTTTATGTTTTTTCGCTACCTCTGTAACCACTTCAATGCCATTAAGTTCTGGCATTCTTATATCCACAATTAACAAATCCGGATTGGTTCGTGTTAAAACTTCCAATGCCTCCTTACCATCTGATGCTTCATCTATAACCTCAACGCCTTGCTCATCTTCTAAAAGCGCTTTAATACCATTCCTCACCAATTCATGGTCATCTGCCAAAACTACATTAATCATATCTGTAAACTTGATTTATAACTACAAAAATAACAATTTTAAGTAATACTACGTATTTTTAGATTTTAAAGCCGTCACTTGAATTTCTATTTTCATTTTGTCATCGGCAAGTGCTGCCGAAAACATAGTGGCAGCCGGTCTAATCTCACCAAAATATTTCTTTAATACCGGCCAACAATTTTCAAACTCATTAGCGTCTGGTAAAATGTAAGTTACACGTACCACATCCGATAAACTGGCGCCTGCTTGTTCTAAAGTATGCTTTATATTAATTAGACATTGCTCTGTTTGCTCTGTAATTGCGTCGCTTATTGTCATGGTACTATAATCGTAACCTGTAGTTCCAGAAACGAATACCCAATTATCTTGCACAACTGCTCTGGAATATCCTATGTTGGCTTCGAAAGTAGATCCTGAACTTATTAGTTTTCTTTTCATATTTAAAATTTAGTTCTTAGTCCTTAAAGGTTTTCCAGACCTGTCAGGTTTTTATAACCTGACAGGTCTCATAATCATAATGTAATACCGATCGTAGTCGATATCTTCTTTATAATAAATAATGATAACTTCACGCAAGCTCTACTTTTACCAACACTTACACTAGAGGAATATTCAAAGTAACCCGAGTTCCTTTACCTTTTTCTGAATTAAGGAACAATCGACCGTTAATATACTTTATACGTTCTCTCATAAAGGTCATTCCCATACCGCCTTCTCCATTTTTTACATTTTTAACCTTGCTCGGTTCGAATCCCTTACCATCATCGTCAACAACAATGCTAAGCATATCTTTACTATGCGAGAGCGACACTACAATATGTGTGGACTCTGCATACTTTATAGCATTGTTAATGGCTTCCTGCACGATTCTATAGACATTAATTTCTGCTAGCGAATCCAATCTATCCACAAAATCCGTTTTATTATAAAATACAATATCTTTCCCTGTGAGTTTAGAGAGCTCTTGTGTAAGTTTAGTAATCGCAGGCACAATACCATAATCAGCCAATTCGGGAGGTGTTAAATTAAATGTTGCCGTTCTTACTCCTTTTATAATATTAGATGTTAGTTCTTTTAAATGTTCAATTTTTACGGCAGTTTTATCAATATCCTTAATATCAATACTTTCAAGATTATATTTTAGCCCGGTAAGCATTTGTCCGATACCGTCATGCACATCTTTAGCTATCCTGTTTTGTTCCTTTTCCTGATTTTCTATAATCTTACTGGAAATGGTTTTTTGCTGGTTCATTTTCTCCTCAAAACTAGCTTTTGTTAACCGTTCTATTTCTATTTGTCCAGCTTTTTTAGAACTGATGTCTGATGCTATAATTAATAATTCCGATTTTTCATCAATCGGACTAAAAGGAATGATAGACATTTCCAACCAAACCTCTACATGCTCTTTTGTTGTTGCTTTTACCTCACCTTGCCAACCCGTTTTTTTATGATTAGAAACAATATCGTCTATAATGGTTTGCTCATTTTCATGTATGGATAGCACTCTAGAGAAAAGCGCATTGGTATTAAACTTACTAAACTTAAACAAACGAGAAAACTTGTTTCCCATGTGCTTAACAACCCCATTGGGGGCAATTCGAGCAAACAATAATGTTTCGTCAATGGCATGACTTAGAGCTCGCAACTCCTTAATCGATTTTTCTTTTGCTTCACTTAAAACATCAGCATCAAAAGCCATTTTTTTAGCTTTTTTCTCAGCTTCTAATAATTCAGAAAGACTATTCTTAACGGTTTTTGCTGTTGGCCAGAATATAAAAAGGAATTCTGCCAATAAAAGTAGTAAGGTAATGGTCATTAAAACCATTTCTAATTTACGTAACCAACCTACTCTTTCCTCGGCTTCTAGATCAAACTGATTTACTATTTGATCCATTTGCTGTAAAAACACGCCTTCGTTTTGCCGAATCGTTTTTATCTCTTCTGTAAATTCTGAAATCGAATCTGCTTCAATGCTATCTATAATTGAAGAGGATGCCCCTTTCATAGCATTGAAAGACAAATCAATGTCTTTAAACATCATAGAGATAGCATCACTATTGTTTCCTGGCAACCCAAGGCTATCATTTCCTTCTTGAAGTGCATGATGGGACAGGTCCCAAAGGTTGAGCGTTTTTTTCAGTTCATTTTTTAACTCAACACGCTTATCTTTACCGGTTTCTATAGAAATTGAAAAAACTTCTTTTGTCAATTTCTGACTCAACATACGTTGTCTCCCGGCAATATTTATAACCGTAGAATCGCTTTGTTGAACGTTTAAATGTTTCCTAATAAGAATTTGGCTAATAATAACCGAAAGCGCAATAGCACTTAATGCAATGATGTACAAACGGCTTAGCTTATCAAACGTACGTTGATCTAATGAATTACCGTTTTTAGTCATGTCATTTCGTTTTAAGCAATCGCCTGCTTTATCAAAGACAAGCTTTTATCTGAAAAATTGAGCTTTAAAGCAGCTTCATGCCCTCTATCGGACATTTTTGCCCAGGTTTTTTTAAGAATATCGATCACTTTTTCGTCATCATGTTTTGCTGCAAATTCCTCGAAGTAATAGTCTAAAAACACCAGACAAACTGTATCTTCTAAAGCTTGGGATTCTTCATTTTTCTTAATGCCTTTTTTACTTATTAACAGCGTAATCCTATCGGTAAACTGTTTATCGTAACCTACTAAATTTAAAATTTCTGTAGTTAATTCGGCATGCATCTTTTTTAAGGTTTCCCGCCATTTTAAATAGCCCACACGATCCATCGGATATTCATCTCTGGCTATTTTCCATCTGCATATGTGTTGCGCTCTGGCAGCAATTTGTAGTGCCTTTGAAGCATTTGGCTCAAACTGTAATAACTTGCGCGTCATACGCTGCGAATACAGTAACTCCTTTGGGTAATCTACCCCACTAACACTGTAAGTATTAACATCTTCGGAGTTGGCTTTATCTATTAATGCTATGGCAGTTTCAAATCGGGTCGGTTTCATAAAATGTATATATTAATCTGAAAAGCCAATATACACATTTCCGGCTTCAATTTTAACGGGATAGGTCGCAATTTTTAAATCTTCTCCGGCTAGATTTGAACCATCTTCTAAAGAAAAGTTCTTTTTATGCATCGGGCAAGCTACTTTAGGAATATCGTCCTTATCACCTATCATTCCTAAGGACAATACCATTTCCATTTTATGCGGACATAAATTCTGTGTAGCATACCATTTGGAGGTTCTTGTAAAATTATAAACCGCTATCTGTTTCGTTTTATATTTAATACAAGCGCCACTATTTTCTGGAAAATCGGAAACTTCTCCAACATGAAACCATTCTTTTACATTAGCTTCTGTTACTGTTTCGTACTGATCAAGTATATTTTGCATCTTTATAGTATGTTATATTATTTTTTGATTTCACCTACAAACTTGTATATGTTTAATTGTTTAGGATTTAATGCGTTTAATCGTTAGTTTCTTCATTGACACAATTCAACAATTCAACATTTAAACGCATTAAATCCTAAACAATCAAAACCAAGCTTTCGGCATTTTTTGATCACGCATTGGTACAAATACCAAGTTATCATCGGTATCATCAGAATTAACAAAATGTTTAAAACGCTTCATCATTTCTGGATTTTCAATGGCTTGCTTCCATTCACATTCGTACTTGTTTACCAAACCTTGCATTTCCAATTCTAATTCTTCAGCAATCCCCAGAGAATCTTCAATAACAACTTGTTTTAAATATTCTATACCACCTTCCAACTTATCTAACCATGGTGCTGTTCTTACCAATGGTCCTGCGGTACGGATATAAAACATTAAGAATCTGTCTAAGTATTTTATAGCTGTTTCGTCATCCAATTGTTCGGCAAACAATACGGCATGCTTAGGAGTCGCACCTCCGTTTCCGCATACGTATAAGTTCCATCCACCTTCAACGGCAATTAATCCGAAATCTTTTCCTCTGGCTTCTGCACATTCGCGAATACAACCCGACACACCTCCTTTTAATTTATGCGGTGAACGTAATCCTCTATAACGGTTTTCAATTTCTATAGCAAACGTTACACTTTCGTGCATACCATAACGACACCAAGTAGATCCTACACAACTTTTTACTGTACGTAGTGATTTACCATAGGCATGTCCACTTTCGAAACCAGCATCGATAAGTTCTTTCCAAATAAGCGGTAATTGGTGCAACTCTGCACCAAATAAATCGATACGCTGACCTCCTGTTATTTTTGTATATAAATCGTATTTTTTAGCGACTTCTCCTATAACGATTAATTTGTCTGGAGTAATCTCTCCTCCTGCTATTCTTGGCACAACAGAATACGTTCCGTTACGCTGGATGTTGGCCAAAAACCGATCGTTTGTATCTTGAATACCCACTTGGCGGTTAGGCGTTTCCATATGGATACTTGCAAATATTGAAGCTATCAACGGTTTACAAATCTCACAGCCATGCCCTTCTCCAAACAGATTTAAGGTTTCTTGATAATCTTTTACTTGATTTACTTTTATTAAGTCGTAAAGCTCTTGTCTGTTAAAATCGAAATGCTCACAAATCGTTTCCTTAACCTCTTTACCTAACGATTTTAGAGTTTCGTTAACCAAATCTACAACCATAGGTTTACAACCACCACAGCCTGTTGTAGCTTTTGTTTTGGTTATAACGTCCCCTAAATCATTACAATCGCCTTCGGTTATAGAGCAGCAAATATCGCCTTTGGTAACACTCTCACAAGAGCATACTTGTGCAGCGTCTGGAATATCCATAACGCTACCAAATCCGCCTTCACCTTCGCCTCTGGCTCCTACAATAAGCTCTTCTGCATCCTCGGGAATAGGTAAGCCATTCAGGTAAATTTGATGTAGCATATTGTAATCGGATGCATCACCAACCAAAATACCTCCTAGTAATTTTTTACCGTCATGACTAACATTAATACGCTTATACATGTTCTTTGTTTTATTCTCAAAAACAATGGAATATCCTTTTTCAACCGGCATAAACGGTTCGCCATAACTCGCTACATCTACACCTATTAATTTTAGTTTGGTAGACATGTCTATATCTTCCGCCATAACAACATCTGCATTCCCTATAATTTGGTTTACTGCAACATCTGCCATATCGTAACCAGGGGCTACCAAACCGTAAATCATGTTGTTATAAAGTGCTACTTCTCCAATAGCATATATTTCAGGATCTGAAGTTTGCATTTTGTTATTTACCACAATACCTCCTCGTGTTCCCATTTCCAGATCACACGTTTTCCCTAATTCATCGCGAGGTCTTATTCCTGCCGAAATGACCAGCATTTCTACATCAATCTTATCGTACTCCCCAAACTCCATACCTGTAATGACATCATCTCCTAAAATCTTATTGGTTGCTTTAGAAAGGTGTACATTAATACCTATAGATTCTATTTTTTCTTGCAATACCTTACTGGATCTTATATCCAATTGTCTAGGCATCAATTTTGGTGCAAACTCTACCACATGAGGTTCTAAGCCCATATCCATGACAGCTTTTGCCGCTTCCAAACCTAAAAGCCCTCCACCTAGCACAGCCGCTTTTACTGTCTCTTCTTTACCTTTTTGAATGGTTTCGGCATAAGCAAGCATAGCCTCTAAATCTTCAATAGTCCGATAAACAAAAACGCCTTTTTTCTCAATGCCTTTAATGTTGGGGACGAAAGGAACGGAACCGGTCGCTAAGATCAAATAATCATATTTATAGTGTAAATCTTTTGTTGTAGTTATCTTTTTCGACGATCTATGAATATCTGTAATGCGCTCGTTGGTAATCAATTCAATCCCATGTTCTTCATACCACTCCCTCGGAGCCATTTCCAATGCCTTAGCATCTTGATTATCAAAAAATTCACTTAGGTGTACACGATCGTATGCCGGTCTGGGTTCTTCTCCAAAAATGGTAATCTTAAATTGGTTCTCTGGTGCTTGAGCTACGAATTTCTCACAAAACTTATAGCCAACCATACCGTTACCTACTACAACAATGTTTTTCATATCTACGTAATTTTAAATACAAAACTAAGTAATTATACTTAAATATATAACATGAATTTTACATTAGTATGAATTATTAAAGATTTCTCAAATTGATACTATATAAATTGATTAATACCTAAAATATGGGGTATGAATCAATCAACTTAATGGCGTCATTCCAATTCATTTCATGTAATTTTTGGGTATTTTTCTTATATTTGTATGTATACTTGGTCGTTATGGATTTAGAAGCAAGGAAATATAAAATAGTTGAAAAGTTGATGAAAGTTTCAGATGTAGAAACCCTATATAAACTTGAACAAGTTATAAATGAAGATCTAGGTCAACAGATTTCGGTTTCTGAATTACCTGAGCCTATCCAAAGACTTATATCTCAAAGCATAGAAGATTCTGAGCAAGGTAGAGTTAGCCCTCACAAAAAAGTGATGGCTAATATCAAAACTAAATACAATCTTTTCTAAACTTTATGAGAATTGTTTGGACCCAAACAGCTGAATTATCTTTTGAAGCTGAAATAGACTTTATTCTTAAAAAATGGACAAACAAAGAAGCTACATCCTTTATTAATCTAGTTGAAGAAGTTTTAGAACAACTCAAAAAATTTCCTTTATTAGGTAGGCTCTTTGAAAATGATAATATGTATTTGGTTATTTCAAAACAAACCACATTAATTTATAGGGTTTTAAATGAAAAAACACTAGAATTATTACTCCTCTGGAACAACAAGCAAAATCCTGAAAACTTGGAAAAGGCTATTAAAAACTTAAAAGTAAAATCTAACCTGCTTCTACAGTAATAATAATACTCTTAGAAGCCGGTGTTTTTGCAGTATGCGCATAACTATCTATAGGCACCAACACGTTAGTTTCCGGGAAATAGGTGGCACAGCAGTTCTTAGGGATATCATAACCAACCACTTTAAAATTATTAGCTTTTCTAACTTTACCATTAAATTCAGAAGTCAGGTTTACAATCTGATGTTCTTCCAGATTCCTAGCCTTCATATCTTCCCTGTTCATGAAAATAATACGCCTTTCATTAAAAACACCACGGTAGCGATCGTTTAAACCATAAATCGTAGTATTGAATTGGTCATGACTACGTATCGTCATCATGATTAATTCTGAATCTTTTAGCTTCCACTCAGGCAATTTATTTAAAGAAAAATTAGCCTTTCCTGTTTTTGTTTTAAATGTTCTTTCTCTGGCTCCGTTAGGTAAATAAAAACCTGATGGTTTTTTAATTCTTTTGTTGTAATCCTGGAATCCATCAACAACTTCCTGAATATCATCACGAACCAGGTTATAATCATCTTTATATTGCAACCAATCAATCTTGGAACGTTCTTTTAAAGTGGCATGTGCTATATTACAAACTACTGCTACTTCACTTAATAATTTATCTGAGCAAGGCTCTAAAATACCTTTAGTAGAGGATACTACACCCATGGAATTTTCGACACTTTGCAATTGCACGCCTGTTTTTTGATAATCTTTTTCTGCACGCCCTAAACAAGGTAGTATTAAAGCTTCTTTACCGGTAACCAGATGCGAACGATTTAACTTCGTACTTACATGAACGGTTAGGTTACAATTAGCTAATCCTTCTGCCGAGTAATTAGTATCTGGAACTGCAGAGATAAAATTACCTCCCAACCCGAAAAACACTTTGGCTTTTTTCTCGTTCATGGCTTTAATAGCATCTATTACCGAGTATCCATGTTTGGTCGTAGGTTTGAAACCGTATTTATTTTCAATTTTATCTAAAAAGGCTTGGGGTGCTGCTTCCCATATACCAACGGTTCTGTCTCCTTGCACATTAGAATGTCCTCTTACCGGACACGTTCCTGCGCCTTCTTTTCCTATGCTCCCTTTTAGCAATAATAGATTTACCAATTCACGTATGTTATCTACCGCGTTTTCATGTTGTGTAAGTCCCATTGCCCAGCAAATGATGATCTTTTTCTTATTTAAAACCAGATCGAAAACAGCATCGAAAGTAGGTGTATCTATGCCTGTTAATGCCAAACAATCACTAAAATCATACTGTTTTAAATCTGAAATAAAAGCGTCATAGCTATGAGTATGCTCATTAATAAAATCTTTATCGAACACATTGCCCTCTAATTCCTCTTTTTCTAATAATTTAAGTAATAAGGCCTTTATAAGCGCAACATCTCCATTAATGGTAATAGGTACAAATATATCTGCCAGCCTAGTACCTCCCGTTAATAATTTAACTGGGTTTTGTGGGTTGGTAAATTTAATAAGGCCTGCTTCCGGTAAAGGATTAATGGCTATAATTTTTCCACCATTTCTTTTACATTTTTCCAGGGCTGTTAACATTCTTGGATGGTTGGTTCCGGGATTCTGACCAATAACCATAACTAATTCTGCTTTATATAAATCATCTAGAGTTACCGAGCCCTTGCCTATACCCAATGTTTCGGATAGCGCACTACCACTTGCTTCATGACACATATTAGAACAATCTGGAAGATTGGCTGTTCCAAATTCACGAACAAACAACTGGTATAAAAAAGCGGCTTCGTTAGTTGTTCTTCCTGATGTATAAAACACGGCTTCATCCGGATCGTTTAAAGCATTTAAATGCTTCCCCACTTTTTTAAAGGCACTTTCCCAGGATATGGGCTGATAATGCGTAGCGCCTTCTGCCAAAAACACAGGTTCTGAAAGACGCCCAGATTTACCAATTTCGAAATCGGATAATTTAGCC
This sequence comes from Flavivirga eckloniae, assembly GCF_002886045.1. Taxonomy (NCBI): domain Bacteria; kingdom Pseudomonadati; phylum Bacteroidota; class Flavobacteriia; order Flavobacteriales; family Flavobacteriaceae; genus Flavivirga; species Flavivirga eckloniae. The sequence continues at coordinate 659,488 of NZ_CP025791.1, forward strand.
AGTTCTTCTACAGAATGGTCTGCAAAAAACTTGAAGCCTATGGTTGTTTTTTGCATTTCTTCCGACATGGCTTTCATACCATTTTCGCAGTATTCGCCTAATGATGAGCGTTCATCGTCTGGATCTGGCCATGCGCAACCCGGACAATCAAATCCTCCTTTTTGGTTTATTTTGGTAGAAATTTTAATGGCGTCTGATGGTTTCAGATATTTTGAAGCATGATTGACCGCGGATTTTAACGCTTTAAAACCACCGCTATTCTTTGCTGGTTTGGTTACTTTTAGATTTGTAAATTCTTCTGGCGTGTTTGCCTTATCTATGGGGGATTTACTCATAAAACCTTTGCTATATTTAATACCTGACATCGGTAAAAATAATTTTTTTTTAAATAGTAGCTCTAAGTTACTATAAGATTATCATATTTATAACTAATTAAATAGATTCTTAAAACCTTATACATTAAAACTGTACAGATATTCTATTTAAAATTGGCTTTTATAAAGATTTTCGCAATCCTTCATATAGTACAAATTGACATTATTTAATTTAGAAATCATCAAATGCACGTTTATAAAAAGCGTCATAATCTGCCTTTGAGTCCAAATCTATATTCTGAAAAGAGGGTACAACAGTTTTTACAAAAGATGCATAGGCATGAATAATTTGTTTTGCCCCTTTATCATCTCCTAATTTTGATAGTTCTGATAAGTATGTTTTATCAAAAATTACTGGCACTCCTAAAACACCACTTTTATACGAAGTAGCTATAATTTGATTTTCCCCAGGACTGAAATTATCAATTAAAGTGTTTAAATAATTGGCATCTATAAATGGCTGGTCTGCTAAGCATATAAGTACGGCATCAATCTCTGGTTTTAAATTTATAATGTGATCGGCAGCACAGGCTATAGATTTTCCTAAACCCAATCTCCAATCTTTATTTTTAATAATACTAACTGGAAATTTATTTATGTCATTTTTAATTGCGGTATAATGAGCTCCTAACACTACAAAAACATCATTGGTGTTGGCTTTTAATGCGGTTTGAATGGTATGCCCTAAAAGCGTAGTATTCCCCCAAACAAGTAACTGCTTTACGGTTCCCATACGCTTTGATGCGCCGGCAGCCAATATAACTATAGGAATATTTAAGGAGTGGTTAGCCACTATGAATATGTTTAAGAATGAATTTTCCCTGCTTTTTTGCTCAACGATATGGATTCTCGTTTTCTGGTGATTGCTAATATTTCAGACACAATGGAAACCGCTATTTCCTGCGGTGTTTCAGAACCTATATCTATCCCTGCAGGTCCATGAACGGTCTCTAAAAAAGCATCATCTATATCTGGACAGTATTCTATAAACTGAGATAGTAAATCTTCGCGTCGTTTTGTTGGTCCCAATAAACCAATGTACACAGGGTTTGTATCTTTTAGTTGGACTAAATACCTTAAATCGTTTGCAAAATTATGCGTCATTAACACTATAGCCGTTTGGTTATCGATAGATGATACTTCCATATGCTCTGGCGAAACAGCCTGAAAACTAACAGCTCCCGGAAAATTTACTATCGATTTAGAGTCAGATGGTCCAGAAACAATAGTAACCTCCCACCCTGTTAAGGCTGCATACTTACATAGCTGTACGGCATCATGTTCTGCTCCAATAATAACTAGTTTAAAGCAAGGGGGCATCTGTTGTTTAAATAAGGCTAGCGAAGTGTTTACTTCTGGCTCTTCCCTATTATTTTGCAGTGAAAAAAGCTTGTCGTTAATTTTAATCCAAGAGCCTATTTGAGGAAAAACACCTTCTTTTTTATTATAGTATGAATGTATACTGAATGTATCTCTTTTCTTTAAACAGTTATAAAATGCTGCTTTAAAAGCTGTTTCTGGTTCAAATAATTCTATTAAAATATACAAAACACCTTCGCACCCCAATCTATATCTGCCATCATAGGTCATTATTTTAGATGCTCCTGTTTTAAACACAGTTTCCGACTGCAGTAAAATCTCTTTTTCTACACAGCCTCCACTAACTGCACCTATCATTTTGCCATCTTCAAGAATAAGCATGCGTACTCCGGGTTTTCTATAGGAAGAACCATCAAGCGCTACAACAGAGGCCAAAACAGATCTAATTCCTGATTTATTAGCTATTTCAGCCTGATTGACTATATCTTTAAACTCATGTGTCATATACAGAAATTACCCTATCACTTTTTCTAAATCCATATTATTCATATAGGGCTGTTTAGTTAACCTTTTTCCAGTAGCTTTATAAATCGCATTGGCTACAGCAGCTCCTACCGGAGGTAATGTAGGTTCTCCTAATCCTGTTGGCGCTATATCACTTTCAACAAAATGCACATCTACATGTGGCGTCTGCCCCATTCTTATTAATTGATAGCTGTTGAAATTATTAGATTGAGGCACACCATCACTGAATGTTAATTCGCCATACATAGCATGACCTATACCATCAATAACACCTCCTTTTATTTGGTTTAATGCGCCCAAAGGGTTTACTACGATACCACAATCTACCGCACAGGTTACTTTTTTAACTATCGGGTTACCATTTTCCATAACAATATCTGCTACTTCTGCAACATGGGTGTTATGGCAATAATACACCGAGAATCCTTGATAAACATCCGCTTTGGTTTTCCCCCAATTGGACTTATCTACCACTAATTTTATCACCCCTTGTAAACGTTCTGGGCTGTACTCTATGTTAGGTTCTGGATTCTTTTTAACATTTTCCAGTAAATCCATATGCAACTGAATACGATCCACTTCCATAACCTCAGCCAATTCATCAAAAAAGCTTTGCTCAGCACTTGCCAGGAAATTCGTGTAAGGCGCTCTCCAAGCTCCTGTGGTTATATTACTTTTATAATTAGCGGTATCTACCTGATAGTTTTCTATCGCTGCAGCCGGAAAGAAATTAGGGATCAATCCGTACATATTCCCATTAACACAAGCTTCTTTTAAATGGTATCCTGTTAATTTGCCATCTTTAATCGATGCCGCTATTCTGTATTTTGTTGTTGGACGATACACACCTGTTGCCATATCATGCTCTCTAGTAGACACCATTTTAACTGGCTTTTTAATCATACTGGCAATTTCAACGACCTCATAAACAAAATCGCTGTAAAGTCGTCGGCCAAAGCCGCCTCCCATTCTTGTCATTTCTATCTCGATATCTTCTATATCCCTTTCCAAAAAGACCGCTATCCCATTAGCTGTTGCTTCTGGAGTTTGTGTAGGTCCTACTAAATGAACTTTTTCTTCTGTAATGTTTGCGAAAAAATTCATGGGTTCCATACAATTATGTGGTAAAAAGGATGATTCATAAGTACGTTCTAGAACTTTATCTGCTTCTGCAAATGCCTTCTTTACGTCACCGTCAGAACGTCTGGTATTAAACTCATTGCCATCCAATAAATCGAATAATGCTTTATCGTGCGTTTCTGTACTCTCTAGTGGCGAGCTGTTTTTCCAGGTTGCTTTAATCGCTTTTACACCTTTTATAGCATCCCAAGTCGTTTTTGCTACGACCACAACTTTATCGCTGGCACTTAGTTTCGCTGTCCAACTTCGTTTTTCCTGTTTATTATATGCTCTAACTTTTTCTCCAATTGTTACAACGTCAATAACACCAGGTAAAGCTTTAGCTGCACTGGCATCAAAAGATTCTAATTCTTGTCCAAAAGCGGGCGGTCTTAAAATTGAAGCATAAACCATACCTTCTTCTTTATAATCCAGCCCAAAAAGTGGCTTTCCGGTTACGATTTTATCAAGATCGACATTAGTTGTTCCTTTGCCAATAATCGTAAAGTCTTTTGGGTCTTTAAGTTTAACGTCTTCTGGCACTTCCAACAAAGCGGCTTCTTTTACAACATCTCCATAACCAAATGTATCACCGTTAGCATTTGTAATAATTCCCTGAGAAGCCTTACAATCAGAAGCCGAAACACCCCATTTTGCTGCTGCGGCATTTACTAACATTTGCTTTGCCGTGGCACCCGTTTGTCTTAACGGTTCCCAACTGTATCGGATTGACTGACTACCTCCCGCCACTTGTCTTGCGTAGTTTTTGGTATCGAGCTTACCTTGCTCAACATAAACATCTTCCCAAGGCACATCCAATTCTTCTGCAATAATCATAGGCATCGAAGTCTTTACACCTTGGCCAATTTCCGGATTTGGTGAAAATATAGTGACCTTACCTTCATCTGAAATTTTTATGAAGGCATTAAAATCGTTAAAGTTTAACTGACTAAGATCTATTGGCGGCTTTACATTTTCTTTACATGCTGTAAATAAATTAAAGCTAATAAGCATCCCTCCACTCGCTAATGCTGAAGTTTTTAAGAACGATCTTCTATTAAATGTTTGCTGTTTTGAAAGATTCATTTTGTTTCTTATTTATTGGGGTTACTTTATTTTCTCTGCTGCTACTTTAACTGCTTTCTCTATACTGTTATACGACGCACAACGGCATATATTTCCATGCATAGCGCTTCTTATTTCTGAACTACTTGGGTTTGAATTTTGGCTCAAAAAAGCTGAAGCTGTCATAATTTGTCCAGATTGACAATAACCACATTGAGGTACATCAATCTCCTTCCATGCTTGCTGCACAGGATGACCTCCATGCTCTGAAAGTCCTTCGATAGTTGTTATTTTCATTCCTACTGCCTGAGATACAGGAAGCAAACAACTTCGCATAGCGTTACCATCTACGTGTACCGTACAGGCACCACATTGACCAATTCCGCAACCATACTTAGTTCCTACTAAATTTATATGGTCTCTTAAGACCCAAAGTAGCGGTGTATCTGCATCTGCCTGAACAGTATGTTTTTCGTTATTAACATTTAAATTGTAAGTAGCCATAAATGAAGTATTTATATTAAAATGGGTGTGATATTTTTAAAAGTACAAAAAAATAAAAGCGACCTTAAGCTATTCGCATCGTTTTAACATTGTTTTAATATACCATAAGAAAAGCACTAATAATCTTTTAATCTCAAACCAGTTTTATTTTTAAATCTTTAGATTTGCCAAATACAATAACTACTTATGATAATAATTTCTTCCCTAGGTCTTATTTTAATTACTTGTATTATTATATGGAAAGCTTGTGATGGTTTTGAAATGGCTTCGAACTATTTAGGCAGAAATATGAAAGAAGGTGTTAAAGGGGCCACCATTAACGCTATTGGGAGTAGTTTGCCTGAATTGTTTACCACGCTTTTTTTCTTGTTTGTGTTGAAAGATAGGGATGGTTTTTCGGGTGGCATTGGCACTACTGCAGGAAGTGCGGTTTTTAATGCTATGATTATTCCTGCTGTTGTTATTTTAGTGGTTATTGGTAAAGGTATTTCTTCTAAAATTGAAATCTCCAGAAAAGTCATTCTTCGTGATGGTATATCATTAATTATTGCTGAACTGGCATTGATTTTTGTAATTACCGGCACGTCTTTAAACTGGACTCACGGACTCATTTTAATGGTGTTATACTTTGTGTATGTCGCTTACATGCTAATGAGTCAAGGCGCTGGAGATATTGAAAACGATTATGATGACGCTGCTGATGGCGGTAACAGAACTGTAGCTTTATTTAAAGGTGATTTGGCTACTGTTGTTTTGGGTGATTCTAAGATCAATAAGACTAAAGCCATTGCTTTATTAGTTGTTTCGGTTCTTTTTATTGGTTTAGCTTGTTTTTGGCTGGTTGAAGCTTGCGAGCAATTTGGTAATGCCATTGGAATGCCTATTTACTTTGTTTCTGTAATTCTAGCCTCTGCCGCTACTAGTGTACCAGATACCATTATCTCGTACAAAGATGCCATGAAAGGTAATTACGATGATGCAGTTGCTAATGCTTTAGGAAGTAATATTTTTGATGTGTGTTTTGCTCTTGGTTTTCCGTTGTTCTTATTCACGCTTATTTATGGACCTATTGAAATGAGCGCCCATACCATTGAAAATGTGAGTCAGTTACGTGTTTTACTGCTTATTTTTACTGTACTCGTTTTTTTTATTTTTGTCTTTGCAAAAAATGGAGTCAGACGTTTACATGCCAAACTACTATTACTATTGTATGCGCTGTTTGTTGCCTATTCTATAGGAAAAGGCATAAGTGATGATATTCCTGTTATTAGCGAAATATCTGATTTTCTGCTTAAAATATCCGGTTGGGTTAAAATTTAAGTAACATTTTTTCTACTAAAGGCAGACTCAACTATCTTACAACTAAGAGGTGGAGGTAACTATCAATAGTTATAATTCTATTAAAATCGTACTTTATTTGATAGGAGTTATATGTATATTTATCCTAAATAAATGTATTTCTATATGGGATTAGATTCTGTAGAATTAATAATGTCTGTAGAAGATAAATTTGGAATTAGAATCCCGGATGCTGAATGTGAACAGATTTATACTGTCCAAGATTTTGCAGATACGGTTTATAAAATAATTTCAGTTAATCCTACTGACAAATGTTTAACTCAAATCATTTTTTACCGAATTAGAAGAGCATTCCAGAATTTGAATTTTACCAACAAGGAAATAATGTCCAATACCAAGATATCGGACTTGTTGTCTCAATTGGAATTAAAAGAAAGTTGGAATCTATTAGAAACTGAACTTAGACTTAAATTACCTGAATTAGTTACTCTTGACTTTAATCCGAATTTAGATTCTCATTTAAAATTTTTAGGCTTTCGGACTATTAAAAGAACACTACCTGTAACAAAAGGAACAATAAGACAATTAATTGATTGGACAATATCTCTGAATTTCGAAAATACAATTGACATTCAAAAGATTACTAACAAATATGAGGTTGAAAGAATTATTTCTGGAATAATAAGTGAGAATATGGGAATTCCGATAAGTGAAATTGAATTAAGACACTCAATTACAAACGATTTAGGAATTGACTAAATAAAACATTACAACACAAGTAATTGTTGATCAAAACCCTAAAAAAATCTTAACTCAAAAGATCACTTTTAAGGAGTTTTGAAATCTAATAGTACAACAAAAAGAAAATCGTCTATAAATTATTATACAGACGACTTCATTTTTTTCAAAGTTCAACCCGATAAACTATCATCTATAACTCATCTTCGCTCAAAACAATTAAGAAATCATTTTCAGTAAGTTCTATAGTCATGTTTTTATCCGGGTTAAGTTTAATACCAAAGTTATCGTCCAAGGATTTGCTTAAGTCTCCTTTTCTAATTCCCAGGCAAATTTCGTCACGCTGGTGCGCACAGAAAATAGCATCTGCAAATGTTATTTTTTGCGGGAACGTGTCAAAGTACAAGGTTGCTGGTTTCACATATATTTCGCTGCCATCTTCTGAGAAAATATCGTCGTAAAAGGTTTTCATTAAAGTCTCTTCACTTAACTGGGCTAAAATCATAGTGATGAGCTTATTACTAATAATGAAATCGTCTACGTTCGTTTGAGTAATAATCTCTTGGTTTTCAGAATTTAAAACCTGTGTGATAATGTGTAATCCATTATCTTTACTTACTACTTTTCTTAACAGTAAAAGAATAATAAGTGTATCTGAATCAATTTTATCTGCAGATTGTTCTTCCATACTCTGCGATAGAATAACCACGGTATCATAACTTTCCGGATTCTTAGCTTGTAATTTTTCTAAATCCAACGGATTGGAATCGTGAAGGTTAATATTAAAACCTTCATATTTAGGTTTTATACCATCAATGATAGCCTGTAATTCTTCTGTAGGTGCATCGAACATAATATCAAAATCCGAGCCTTCTAATAAATAATCTGAAGCTTCTTCTATAAAGACCTCAGCAACTTTGTGCCATCCTAAAATAAGGATGCGCTTCTTTTTTTGTTCTAATCGTTTATCTATAATGGTTTTAGAGGTGTCTGGAAAGAAGTATTGCTTATTATCAAAAGCTATTGTAGAATCGTCTTCTGCTAAAACAACAATGGTATCGCCATCTTTAAGTACAGTATCGTTAGGTGGTCGTAGTACCAGTCCTGCTTCATCGGAATAGACTCCTAAGGGAATACCATCTTCCATGTGATAACTTAACTCATAAAAATTCGTGTTATTCCAATCGTCTTCATAAAAATAAATCTCACATCCGTCAAAGGATAAAATTTCTTTATAAACAGTATCTAACCCACTTGTTAAGGAGGTTTGAATAAGCAGTTTACCCATAATGTCCCAACTGTCTATGGCGATAATATTATCATCTTCGAAAAAGCTGACGATATCTCTTTTCTCCTTAGTGAAAATTTCTGCTATTATTGGCAGCTGGTTTTTCCCATCCTGACATGCAGTAATAGCCAATATAGACTTAACAGATTGCACATCGCTAGCTATTTTTTTATCTGCCGTAGCACTTTCCGAACAATTTGCCAATATAATTATAGACCGTGCAGATTCTAAATTTACACGCTTTAATTCATTGATATTTGCATAATCCCCCTGAGTGGTAATAACTTCTGTTGTTAATGTTTCGGGAAGCCGTTTGGTAATGAGATTATCCATTACCTCTTTATCTTCTCTAGACAGAATAACCACAGAGGCTTTAGATTCGCTTTCGTTTGCTAAAATAAGCTCTCTAATAACATCCACTACACGCTCGTTCCAACCTAAAATAATAGTATGGTTACTTTCTATAACCTTACCTCTACCCTTTCTAAAGTCGTAAAGCATCGTATCTAATGCTGTAGTTATAAAACCAATTAGCATCGATAATAAAATGACGCCTGTTAAACCGGAGAGTATTGTTAAAATCTTAAGGTAAGTTGGAGCTTCATTATCTTGGTTCATATTTCCAGGATCTGTCATTTCTAAAAACGTGATCCAAATATCCCTGAAAATATTGCCTGTATAATCCAGACTTGGGAACATGTTTATAAGTATTAATCGTAGTCCTGTAAGTACTACAAATACAACTATAAAGAGAATTAAAAGACTTTTAAATATAGAAGTACCTCCTTTGCTTAAAAAACGTTCTGCTTTATAGTTTAAACGTTCCCTGAAAGAATTTTTCATAAGGTGAGTAGGTTGTTAGAGTGTTAATATATATTGGGGAATAATTAAGTTAATTAAGCCGTTCTAAAAACTCTGCCATAATACCTTTAATATGAGCCGAAGACATTTCCATGATGGCTCCCATTTCCATAATCATTTTTCTTTCCGAATCGTCAAAATGACCATCTGCATAGGCAACATCTAACGCACATATAATTAAAAGTTCTTTACCATGTTCGTTTAACGAGGGTCCGATATTTTTTAAATAGGTAGAAATATCGCTAGAATCTGCTTGTACTTCTTTTATATAATCATCTAACTCGAATGAAGACATATCATTGTGTCCATATTTATTGATGATATTTTGCACCATGGCCCTTTCATTATTATCTATAACACCATCTGCTAACATGATTTTCACCATAACGTGTCGTATAGCCTGCTCATACATAGCCATAAATGCTTCTTTATCACTAGAAGTTGTATTATTTATAACTTTTGTGATAAAAGTCCCCTTGCAATAGTCGCATTCTACATATTCGCCTTTACTTCCTAGCGGAATTAATGGAATGAAATATAAAGTAAAAAACTGAGTGACTTTTCGGTGTCTGTAGCCTCTATTATCTTCACATTGCGGACAATTAAATGTTCCTGTTGCTTTAGTAGAGCGCACCCCCCTAGTTCCAAAAATAATCATAGTAGTAGTAGTTTGGGTTAAATTAAATTTGGTTTAAATATAGTAATCTTAACTTAAAAAACTAAAATATAGACACTTAACTAATAAACATCAACGTATTTTTTTTATTTCGACGACTGTATTTCCTCTTTACACATCCCATATTCATTAGCTTTTTGGTAAAGCGAATAAGTCATCTGGTTAATTAATCGACAAAATGCCATAAACTAAAAAACCTTATTGATTTTAGTCAATAAGGTTATACCTTTCACTTCCCTATACTTAGCTTATTTGGCAAGAACATCTATAATAAATGGTCAATAAACCAAAATAGAAGGCTAAACTATATTTTTAATTCGGTAAATCAAATTACATTAAGCTCCTTACCTATTTTGGTAAAGGCCTTAATGGCTTTATCTAAATGATGGCGTTCATGCCCCGCGGATAATTGCACACGTATTCTTGCTTTTCCTTTTGGCACTACTGGATAGAAAAAACCTATCACATAAATACCTTCTTCTAATAATTTTGAAGCAAACTCCTGTGCTAACGTAGCTTCATATAACATAACCGGCACTATAGGATGATCTCCCGGAACTATATCGAATCCAGCAGTAGTCATTTCTTGTCTAAAGTATTTCGTGTTTTCTTCTAATTTATCGCGAAGTTCTGTAGAATCACTTAAAATATCTAATACCCTAATGGAAGCTCCCACTATTGATGGTGCCACTGTATTTGAAAACAAATAAGGTCTGGAACGCTGTCTAAGTAAATCAACGATTTCCTTTCTTGCAGCCGTGAATCCTCCTGACGCACCTCCTAAAGCTTTACCATACGTTCCGGTTATTATATCTACACGCCCCATAACATTCTTGTATTCATGCGTACCACGACCTGTTTTGCCCATAAAACCTGTAGAATGACATTCATCAACCATGACCAAGGCATTATACTTATCGGCTAAATCGCAAATTTTATCAAGCTGTGCAATGGTACCATCCATCGAAAAAGAACCGTCTGTAACGATTAATTTTCTACGAGAATCCTGAGCCTGAATTAGCTGTGTTTCTAAATCCGCCATATCGTTATGGGCATATCGAAAACGTTTTGCTTTACACAAACGAATCCCATCGATAATAGAGGCATGATTTAAAGCATCTGAAATAATAGCATCTTCTGCTGTTAGAATAGGTTCGAAAACCCCACCATTAGCATCAAAGGCTGCTGCATATAAAATACAATCTTCCATGCCAAGAAAGTCTGCTGTTTTTTGCTCTAGTGTTTTGTGAATATCTTGTGTACCACAAATAAAACGTACAGAAGACAAACCATACCCATGAGAGTCAATGGCATTTTTACCTGCTTCAATAACCTCTGAATGAGACGATAGCCCCAAATAGTTATTAGCACAAAAATTAAGCACTTCTGATGATGTTGTTGTACTTATTTCCGAGCCTTGAGGCGTCGTTATTACACGTTCTGTCTTATACAGTCCGGCAGCTTTTATCTCTTCTATTTCGTTTTGTAAATCCTGTTTTATATTTGAGTACATGATTCAAGTTTTTTTTTTGATTCTTCGGTTAAATTTAAATGGTCTTTATATTGTTCTTTCAGCTTACTAATCATAGTTTCTGTAATAGAACATAAATTATAATCGGGTTTCCAGTTCCAATCCATGCGTGCCTCAGAGTCATCTATAGATTTTGGCCAGTTATCTGCTATATCTTGTCTGAAATCTGGTTTATAATCAATTTTAAAGCCAGGGCATAGCTCACTAATTTCTAATGCAACATCTTTTGGCGAAAAACTGATGCCTGCCACATTATACGATGTCCTTATTTTTATGTGTTCTGCTGGCGCTTCCATAATCTCTATGGTTGCTCTTATAGCATCATCTATAAAAATCATAGGCAATGCTGTATCCTCATTTAAAAAGCAGGTAAATGTTTCATTTAAAACTGCTTTATGATAAATATCTACGGCATAATCGGTAGTTCCTCCACCTGGTAATGACTGATATCCTATAATTCCCGGATAACGAATTGACCTAACATCTAAACCATATTTAACATGATAATATTGTGCCCAGTTCTCTCCATCTACTTTACTAATACCATACACAGTTGTTGGATCTAAATAAGCATCATTAGGCGTATTATTTCTTGGTGCGCTATTTCCAAAGACAGCTATCGAACTTGGATAAAACACCTTTTCAATATTACAAATTCTAGCGACTTCTAAAACGTTTAAAAGCGTTTTTACATTAATATCCCAGGTTCTCAATGGATTTTCCTCGCCTTTGGCAGATAGAATAGCTGCTAAATGATAAATCTGTGTTACCTTATACTCTGTAACGACTTCTTTAATTCTATCGAAGTTAGTAGCATCTATGACTTCAAATATACCATCAAAGTCTTCTCTTTTTCTTAAATCTGAAGCAATGATGTTTTCTTTTCCATATTTGTCCTGTAGTGCTTCGGTAAGTACACTTCCTACCTGTCCGTTAGCTCCAATAACTAAAACTGTTTTCCCCATATTCAAAAGCTTTATTTGCTTTCAAAATTAAAGAATACCATTTTTAAAACACAAAATTTAAACAAACTAAGTAATTAACACTTTAATATAACATAAAAACAGTTATATTTACTTTTAAATAATTAAATAATTGTCTTTTGCAATAATTTTTATTTAACACTTTATGGAAAATTTGGATCAAACCGATATTACGATACTTAGGATTTTACAAAAAGACTCTAAAAAAACAGCTAAAGAGATTGCTAAAATTTTGAACTTAACACCTTCTCCTGTTTACGAGCGTATACGTAGACTTGAAAATCAAGGATTTATTAAAAAATATGTTGCTATACTTGACAAGAATTTACTTGAACGCTCGGTTACTACGATATGTCAGGTATCTATGCGCTATCACAGTGAAGCCTTTATCGAAAAGTTTGAAGAACAGATTCAGAACTTAGATGAAGTGCAGGAATGCTATCATATGGCTGGCCAAGTAGATTTTATATTAAAAATAAACACCAAAGGGCTGGAAGATTATCATAACTTCGTAAAGTATAAACTTTCAAAAATTGAAAATATCGGAGTATTGAACAGTACTTTCGTTTTAAAGGACATTAAGAATTCTTCGGAGTTTTATATTTAAACAACTTAAACCACGTCATTTATCTGCTTAAAACCAATACGTTTTCAGGTCTCGACTGCGCTCGACCAGATATAAAAACTATTAGCATAGTTTTTGAATCAAGGTAATCAAACTTAAACTACCAAGTATTCTTAACAAACTCCAAAGCTCGTTTCTCATTGTAGTAAATATTCTTTTTATCTACAAACCCGACATGTCCACCGTATTTAGGCATTTCTAAATAAATATTTGGGTTTTCTTTGGCTTCTTTAACTGGGTAACATTCGGGAGACAAAAATGAATCGTTTAAAGCGTTTATAATTAAAGCGGGTATCTTAATGTTGGATAGAAACTGTAAGCTACTACATGTTTCATAATAATCTAAAGCATCTTTAAATCCATGCGCTTTGGCTGTATAGACATTATCGAAATCGTACAAAGTTTTTATAGAAGCAATGTCTTCAATACTCATACTTTCTTTAAACTGTTGTTGTTTTATTTTTAAGCGGTTTACCAAGTATTTTAAAAACCGATCGTGATACAGTTTATTTTTAAACGTATGCAATGCTTTAGCCGAACCACCCAAATAGCATGGTACGGAAACTGCAATGGCTGCCTTTATTTGACTGGGAATACTTTCTCTTTCTCCCAAATACTTTAAAATCATATTTGCACCTAAACTAATGCCTTTTAGATAGATTTCTGAATATTCTTTTTCTAAAATAATGTGTTTAATAACAGCTTCTAAATCTTCGGTAGCTCCAGAATGGTAACTTCGAAACTTTAAATTGTCTTCTCCGCTACACCCTCTAAAGTTTACGCAAACCGCATCTACGTTATTATTGTTAAAAAGCCTGGATGCGCCTGTCATATAAGGTCTTTGTCCGTTTCCTTCCAGTCCGTGTAATAAAACGATAAGCTTGTTTGTTTGTTCTTCTGAAAAACTCCAATCCAAATCGATAAAATCACCATCAAATAAAGTAATGCGTTCACGCTTTTGCTTAATATCTTTTACGCGTCTAACCAAACCGGAGTATACCGTTGAAACGAAACCATTTTTAAAAAAGAAAGCGGGGTTGTATTTTGATTCTATTATGGGCATGTTCAGTGTTCAGTGTTCAGTGTTCAGTGTTCAGTGTTCAGTGTTCAGTGTTCAGTGTTCAGTGTTCAGTGTTCAGTGTTCAGTGTTCAGTGTTCAGTGTTCAGTGTTCAGTGTTCAGTGTTCAGTGTTCAGTGTTCAGTAATAAAGGTATTTTTCTTGAGCTACGATTTAAATTCTATTGCAATTCTTTATTAAAAACTTAATAACATGAATTGAATATAGGAACTGCAAACTGCCACTGCATACTGCTTACTGCATACTGCTCACTTCATATTTTCAAACTTCTAAAGGTGTAAATTTAAAATCGCTACCATTAAACAATCCTTTATCACTTAATTTTAACGAAGGAATTACCAATAAAGCCATAAACGACAATGTCATATACGGCGCGTAAAGACTACTTCCCAAACGCTTTGCCATAGCATCTAATTCGGCATATTGTTTCCCAATGGTTTCACCATCTTTATCGCTCATAATACCAGCTACAGGAAGCGGCACTGTTTTTTCTTCTGAATTTGAAACAGCGCAAATACCTCCTTTGTGTTCAATTAATAAATTAACTGCTTCGCAAATCGCTTCATCACTAACTCCAACGGCTATGATATTGTGCGAATCGTGACCAACCGAAGATGCAATTGCCCCTTCTTTTAGTCCAAAATTCTTAATAAAAGCAATCGCCGGTTTTTGATTTTGATATCTATTTACAACAGTCATTTTTAGGATATCATGTTCTGTATTTGAAACCAAGTTTCCTTCTTGAATAGTAGCTTCTTCCATAAGTTCGTTTGTTACTAATTGCCCTTCCAGAGCTTCTATAACACGGATTTGTTTTGCTGTTGATTCAAATTTAAAATCTGAAACTTCTTTTTTATTACAATTGAAATTATTCAGATTCTTAAAACCAACTGGTTTTATTAAAGAAGTTTCGTTATTGAAAACCAACTCGCCATTTATATACGTTTGAATGGTTTTAAAATCGATTAAATCTTCTACAACTATAAAATCTGCAAAATCGCCTTCTTGTAGTAAACCTACATCTAAATTATAATGCTTTACAGGATTAATACATGCTGCTTTTAATACTTTAAAAACATCTATGCCTTTTGCGACAGCTCTAGCACATAAATTATTAATATGGTGCAATAGTAAATCGTCGGGATGCTTATCGTCGCTACAAAACATCATCTTCTCAAAATGTTCTGGTAATAAATCTATCAAAGCTTCAAAGTTTTTTGCGGCACTCCCTTCCCTAATTAGTATTTTCATACCTTTTTCGAGCTTTTCCAATGCTTCATCGTAAGTAAAACATTCGTGATCTGTGGAAATACCAGCACTAATATATTTTGTAACATCTTCGCCTTTTAAACCGGGTGCATGCCCGTCAATGGGTTTGTTATAATGTTTTGCCCAGGCTATTTTTTTCATCACCTCTTCATCATCAAACAATACTCCGGGGTAATTCATCATTTCTGCCAAATACTTGATATCCGAATTTTCAAGAAGTGTTTTAATAGCTTCTGAATTTATAACAGCTCCTGCCGATTCAAAAGTAGTTGCCGGCACACAGGATGGTGCTCCAAAATTGAATTTAAAGGGTACTTCTTTTCCGTTTTCAATCATGAACTCAACACCTTCAACGCCCAAAACGTTAGCTATTTCATGAGGATCGGAAACCGTTGCCACAGTACCATGCTTAACAGCTAATCTTGCAAACTCACTAGGCACCAGCATAGAACTTTCTATGTGAATATGAGCATCTACAAACCCTGGAAGGATGTATTGGTTTACGTTGTGTTCTTTTTCTTGAATAGAAAGAATCTTTCCATCTTGAAAAGTGATTTCACCTTTATAAATACGACTATTTTGAATGTCGACTATGTTTCCTTGTAGTTTCAAATTGTGTGTGTTGTATTGTTTTTTTATATCTGTCTTCACTTCGACTACGCTCAGTGACCACGACTACGCTCAGTGACCACGACTACGCTCAGTGACCAAGACTACGCTCTGTGACCAAGACTACGCTCAGTGACTATGACTACACTCAGCATGGCTGATTACTTTAATTGTATTTTTAGAATGCTTTTTGTGTTTTCTTTTACTTTAAAACGGTTATCTGCTCGTTTTCCTATTACCCACACGATATCATCTCCAGAGCATAATAACCTGATATTTTCTTTATCTAGCAACGATAATTTCTCATCTTTAAAATACTTGCTTAGCTTCTTTTTACCAGACATTCCCAAAGGGTAAAACATGTCGCCAGCTTCCCATTTTCTTACGGTTAACGGGTAGTCTATTCGTTCCTTGTCTATATAAATTGTATGGTTGTTCTTTTCTAAAATAGTATCAACGTCATCGAGATACAGCATACCGAAGTTAGTTTGTACCTTTTTATCTGTTTTTAAGATGGTAACCAAATCTTCGGTCGATTCCAATTCAATTTCACTCAATAAAAGATACTCCCTGTCTTTTATTAAACGGTGTGTTGAGGATAATACCTGTTTTCCAGATTGTGCATCTAATAACCCAACAATATCATTCCATTCTGTAAAACCATAATTATTAAATACTTCAAATAAATAGGCTTTGGGGTTATTCCGTTTTTTAAATTCTGAAATCTTAAACTTAGTTTGATGTTGTTCGTTTATCTGGGTTTTGCTTAATAACTGTTCAACACTTTCATCTACTATACTTTTAGTGTCATTTAGATTATTGAGTGTGCTTTGGAAATTTTGTAATAACTGCGGATTGATTTCTTTTAATACTGGAATTACATCATGCCGTAGTTTATTCCTTAAATACTTGGTTGATGCGTTACTACTGTCCTCTCGCCACTTTAAATCATTTTCTTTGGCATAGGTTTCAATCGCCTCTCTTGAGAATGGCAACAGTGGTCTGATAATATTATCATTTTCTTCTGGAATTCCCGTTAAACCATCCAATCCTGTACCTCTTGATAAATTGATTAAAATGGTTTCCAAGTTATCGTCTGCATGGTGAGCTGTTAAAATATAATCGAATTGTAGTTGTTCGGTTAACTCTTGAAACCAATTATAACGAAGTTCTCGAGCTGCCATTTGGGTAGACAGTTTATTTTCCTTGGAATAATTTTCGGTATCGAAACTTTCAATAAAAACTTCTAAACCTAAATCTTCTCCTAATTGTAACACAAAATTTTCATCGGCATCACTTTCTTTTCCCCTTAAGTTAAAATTGCAATGTGCCAGGGTTATGTTTAAATTTGATTGATGACATAAATGGGTTAATACGACACTATCTAATCCTCCGGAAATTGCTATAAGAAGCTTGCTCCTGTTTAGGAAAGGAAATTCACTATTTATATGTTTGTGGTAGTTACTTAACAAAATAAAGTTAATAGGCACTAGGCATTAGAAATTAGTCTTTGAGTTTGTTTATTAAAGAGTTTAGCATTTTTTCAATCTCAACAGATAATACTTTTATTTCTTTTAATTCATTTTCATTTATGAATTTTAGATTCATACCAATCTGAAACTGTGTTTGCATTTCATATAGAGATCCTCTGGAAATATTTAAAAATCTAACGTAATCTTTCCTATAATTTCTCCCATAGCCTTCAGCTATATTTGAAGGAACTGAAACTGAACTCCTTTTGATTTGAGAAGTTAATCCAAATTTTTCATCTTCTGGAAATTGTTTTAAAAGTTTATATGTTAAAGTCACTACCTCCATTGATTTTTGCCAAACAATTAAATCACGATAACTCTTCATAATACAAACTTACAACATTAAACTTTTGTAAAACTTTTTTCACTTATC
This sequence comes from Flavivirga eckloniae, assembly GCF_002886045.1. Taxonomy (NCBI): domain Bacteria; kingdom Pseudomonadati; phylum Bacteroidota; class Flavobacteriia; order Flavobacteriales; family Flavobacteriaceae; genus Flavivirga; species Flavivirga eckloniae. Next base: position 677,257 of record NZ_CP025791.1, read on the forward strand.
CCTTTTTGCTTGTGACTAGAAACTAACTAACTAACTAACTAACTAACTCTCCAGCACCGTACGCATGGCTTTAGCTTTAACCAGACACTCTTCGTACTCTTTTAAGGGATCGCTTTTTGCTGTTATGGCACTACCTACTGAATAGGAAACATACTTTTTGGTTTCATTGTAAAGAATACTTCTAATAACGACATTAAAGTCGAAATCGCCTGTTGGTGAAAAATACCCCACAGATCCGGAATATAGTCCGCGTTTGGTTTCTTCTAAATCTTCAATAATACGCATTGCTGAAATTTTTGGAGCTCCTGTCATACTTCCCATGGGGAACGTGCTTTTAAGAATATCGACGGCATGTGTTGTTTCTTCGACTTTTGAAGTTACTGTAGAAATCATTTGATGTACTTGATCGAAGGTATATACCTTAGTTAACTCCTCTACCTCCACACTACCCTTTATGGCTGTTTTTGATAGGTCGTTGCGCACCAAATCGACAATCATGATGTTTTCGCTGCGTTCTTTTATGTCTTGGGATAAGGCTTTTTTTAGCTCTTCGTCTTCCAATATATTCTCCGATCGCTTTGCTGTACCTTTTATGGGCTGCGAAATTATAGTATGTCCTTCTTTTTTTAAATAACGCTCTGGTGATGCAGACATTAAATATTTGTCACCATACTTTAAAAATGTAGCGAAGGGTGGTTTCGAAATATTGTTAAGTTTTGTGTAAGTTTCCAACGGGTTAATGCCTGTATTCTCCGCATAAAATTCCTGACAAAAGTTAGCTTCATAAATATCGCCTCTATGGATATGTGCGAGCATTTTGTTTACTTTTTCAAAGTACTCGTCTTTATGGATGCGGAGTTTTATTTTTACCTGATGTGCTTCGTTAGTGGCCTTTCGACTGCGCTCAGGGAGGCATTCGTTTTCACCTTGAATTTCTTTTAAATCTTCTTCTAGCTCGTCATCAACACAGTTTAAATATTGAATTTCAACCTGATCTTCTTTAAATAGAAACACTTTTTTGGGTTGAAAAAAGTATAGATCCGGAAACTCCAAACCATCAAAATTATCGGAACTTAAATTTTCTACATCATTCTTTAAATCGTAGGTTAAATATCCAAAAATCCAATCGTTTACATTAGTTTGATATTCTTTTAGCATGTCGAAACTTCCATCAAAACGCGTTTGAATACTTGTAAAAGCATCTACCGCCAATACCGCTTCGTAATTAGAATGATTTTGTTTGTAGTTATTGGAATCTAACCAAACGACATCATCAAATTGCTGACTCCAAATCAGTAATTGATCTTTAAATTGGTCAGCATTGTCTAAACTGTGAATTTGTGTTGTCCTCAATAATAAAATTTAATGTGTAAAGTTAGTTAGAATCCTTAAAAAATTATAAGTTTTGCAAAACTAAACATTTTGATTACTTATAACATGTCACTTTTATGTACACTTTAGAAAATGAAAAATTAAAAATAGCTGTTAAAAAAACCGGTGCTGAATTATGTAAAATCGCTGCGGTTAAAAAGGACATAGATTTTATGTGGGATGCCAATCCAGAGGTTTGGGGGAGTTATGCACCTAATTTATTCCCTATAATTGGAGCTTTAAAGGACGGTAGTTATCATTTTGAAAATCAGACCCATAAACTACCAAAACATGGTCTTATAAGAAACAATGATAAAATTACATTACAAAAACAAAATCAAGATTCATTAACTTTTAAATTGGCTTACGATGAAGATTCATTAAAGGCATATCCTTTTAAGTTTGAGTTTCTTATTACCTACCAACTTACTGGCAATGTTATCACCATAACGCACACTATTAAAAATCTGGATGATAAAATCATGTATTTCTCTTTAGGGGGTCATCCTGCTTTTAAATGTCCTGTTTACAACAATGAGGATTACAGTGATTATTTCTTAGAATTCGAACAAACCGAAAACTCTAAAACACACTTAATAAATATGGAAAATGGTCTTATTTCGAATAAGACTAAAGCTATTTTTAACAATACCAATATTTTAGAGTTAGAACATGATCTTTTCAATGAAGATGCGCTTGTTTTTAAAGATTTAAAATCTAAGAAGGTGGTTTTAAAAAGTAAATCCCACGGTGCTATACTTACAGTCAGGCATAAAGATTTTCCATATTTAGGTATTTGGGCGAAACCTGATGGTGATTATGTTTGCATTGAACCTTGGCTTGGTATTGCCGACAGTGAAAACACGAACCAAAACTTAAAAGAAAAGGAAGGTATTTTAACTTTAAAACCTCAACAAACATTTACGGCATCTTATAGTATTGAAATTGATAACAATCATTTATAAATTTATTAGACTTAACTTTGCCAACTAAATAGTACTATTTTGAGTTTCGAAGATTTAAATTTAAACACCCCACTTTATAACGCATTAGACGATTTGGGTTTTACAACCCCAACACCAATACAGGAACAGGCCTTTAATGTAGTAAGTTCCGGTAAAGATATGGTGGGTATTGCACAAACAGGTACTGGTAAGACCTTTGCCTATATGCTTCCTATTCTTAAAAATTTAAAGTATTCCACTCAAGAAAACCCACGGGTTTTGGTTTTGGTTCCTACACGGGAATTAGTGGTACAGGTGGTAGAAGAAATTGAAAAGCTTTCTAAATACATTAACAATCGTGTTTTAGGGGTTTATGGTGGTACTAATATTAATACCCAAAAACAAGCAGTTGCAGAGGGTTTAGATATTTTAGTAGCTACTCCGGGAAGGTTATACGACCTGGCTTTAAGCAGGGTTTTACAGCTTAAATCGATTCAGAAATTGGTTATTGATGAAGTGGATGTGATGCTCGATTTAGGGTTTAGGCATCAATTAATCAATATTTTTGATATTCTACCAGAACGTAGACAAAACATCATGTTTTCGGCTACCATGACGGAAGATGTGGATGCTTTAATTAGCGATTTCTTTAAAAGCCCCAAGCGTGTTTCTATTGCCGTTTCGGGTACGCCTCTAGAAAACATATTACAAACACGTTATAATGTTCCTAATTTTTATACTAAGGTTAATTTATTAGCCAACCTTCTAAATGATATTGAAACCTTTAATAAGGTTTTAATTTTTGTTGCTTATAAACGTATGGCAGATCGTTTATTTGAAAAACTAGATGAAATATTCCATGATGAACTCTGTGTGATTCATTCTAATAAGACCCAAAATTACAGGTTACGTAGTATTGAACAGTTTCGAAATGGTGACAATCGTATTTTAATTGCCACAGATGTAATGGCACGTGGTTTGGATATTGATAATGTATCGCATGTTATCAATTTTGATACGCCTATATACCCCGAAAACTACATGCATCGTATTGGTAGAACAGGTCGCGCAGAACGTGAAGGGAAATCGATAGCTTTTTCTACTGAAGCTGAGCAAGAATCGATTGAAAACATTGAAGCTTTAATGAACATGGAGATTCCTTTATTGGAAATTCCTGAGGTTGTTGAAATTTCTACTGAACTAATTGAAGAGGAACGTCCGCAAATAAAAGAACGTAACAATCCAACAAAACGAAGGGATGAAGATGCCCCGGGACCAGCGTTTCATGAAAAGAAGGCCAAAAACCAAAAGGAAAATTTAGGTGGTTCTTATAAGTTTAAGATTGCTAGTAAGTATAAAAAACCTAAAACAAAAGGTGATAAGAATTATAATAAACGGAATAAGCGGAAGTAGTTTTTAGTTTTAGTGTTCAGTCTCGGTATTCAGTATTCAGTATTCAGTGGCCGTTTGCAGTTATTATCGTTTTCAAAATTTAGATTTTTAGATTGGTTTTTAAGTATTAGATTCGAAGTGCATTCCTGCTTTCTCAGTAAGGGCAAAAAAGCCTAAAGACCAAAAGGTGATAAGAATTACAATAAATGGAATAATCAACAATAAATTATTTAATCGTAAACAAAAAGGAGTTTAAAATACGTTTATAATACAAGCTTTATTAGATTTTTGTAATGCTCTTAAAACAAGAATACCAATTCTGGATATTATAAAAGTAAAAAGACCAAATGTTGTTGTTATTAATGATACTTTTAGTCCACTAGCCAAAAAAACAAAATCTAAAGCCCCTTTATCTTCAATAGAACCAAAAGCCATAATAATTCCTATCACAGAACCTAAAAAACCTAAAACCAATCCCAGAAGGCTACTATCCATAGTTAATTTAAGCATTTTTTCAGAAAGAGAACTACTTTTTTTGATACTCAAAAAGCCAGTTATTATAAAGGAAACTGATAGTAAAAAACAAATAAGAATTAATGACATAAATAGTGACCCTCCTTCATAAAACTTATCTACGAAAAAATTAGTTACAACTAACAATTTTGGTGCAAGTAGTATTGAGAATAAATACATAGCTGATCATTTCTTTTAATTAATACAACCCAAACCTAGTCAAGATTTTCATTAAAAAATTCTAAAAACGACGAATAACAAAGTTAGAATCGGATTTAGCATTATGTATAAACCCTTACTAAACTTGCTACTCATCTATAAAGGGTTGATTTCCTTTTTTCTGCATTTTTAATATCTGTAACCTATGTTCTGCATACGAATTGATACCAGACTATCTTTTTACCAAACGCTACTTTCGCTTTGTTATTTAACGCGAATCTTGGATAAGAGAATTTATGTCGGTGTGTGTCCCAGACTTGTTTCAGAACTATTTTTTTACTGTCACAGTGCTCTCCTCTTTAAATTAAAGCCGAGAAATGAATTTCGATTTTGATAAAAATTGGAAGAAAGAGGAGTTTTATTAAAAATAACAAACATATATAACCCTCCGAATCCCGATCTCATCGGGATCCTCCTCCCTTTTTAATAGGGAGGAACACCTTGAATTCTTAAGCAAGATTCACGTTATTTAATACTGAAGTTATATTGCAAATCTTAGAAAAGTATAAAAAAATGTCCCTTCTTATTAAAAAAAAAGGGACGCAATCTATGTTATGATAATGCATTAAGGCTTTTGAAGTGTTTTTAATAAGATGATACCTATTCGTGGCAAGATAAAAGTAATGGAACCGAATACAGTTGTTAAAAATGATACTTTTAGGCCTCCTGCCAGCCTCGCTGAAGATACACCTTCTGTAGTACCTGACATATACTCAAAAGTATCAAAAGCAGTTATTAAACCTATTATTGAGCCTAAAAACCCTATAACCAACCCTAACAAACTGGCATCGGAAACTAAAGCTATCATTTTTTTAGATTTATTTACATCTTTTTTCACATTTAAAAATGCTAATACTAAAAATACCAACGCGAGTATGAGACATATTAAAATGAGTGACATAAAAAATGGACCACCTTCATTAAAACGCTTTCCTAATTCTGAAAATATACTTGAATTCTGTAATAATATTATTGCTTTCATAATCTTTAAATTTATTGTTTTTTAGTGAATAATAATGGTAAGTGCCCGGTATTCTTAAATACCACTGTTTTATTTTTGAGATCAAAATCTAAAACAACTCCTAAATTCTGTAGTGTAGTAAATTCTAATTTTTGTCTAGCCGATAACTCTAGTAATTCATTGCCTCCTGGTCCGCCTTTTAATGTTTTACCATGAGCCTCAAATACCAAATTAAAAGGTATTCCTTTACACTCATAAACGCCTGAGTATTGTTTTATCTCTTCTTCCGTTAATTCTATAGTTTTAAAATTAGGCATCATAACGTACTTGCCCTTTACAGCCTCTACAGCATTAAACAAAATCGACATCATGTCGTAATCAAGGCCGTTAACATTTAAGGCTATAGCGGTTTCTAATTTTGGTATATATATTAACTCTCCTTCTTTTAAAACAGACACACTACCCATCATTTTATGATTTGAATAAAGTGTGTCAAAAAAAGAATCTAATAATTTAATATTATTGATCTGTGCCCCAGAAAAGCCCACTATGAGGTAAAGAAATAAAAGTGCATGTTTCATAAATTGTACGTTTAATGATTAATACCTCAAATTTATACGGGCTTATGTTTCAAAAATTCCAAATGCGACAGATAACCAAATTAGGATTGAATATAGCATATTGCAGAACCCCTTACTAAATCCGTTATTCGTCTACAAAACACAAACTCCTCATGAAAAATATACTAATATTGTATAGTTACTTAGGTTAATGCTAAAAAAACGTTTCATATTAAAAAAAATAAGCCAATTACTGTTACACATATTGTTTTGGTGTGGTGTTCTCTTGTTTTACACTTATTTCTTTGGTTTCGACAGCATAGATTTTAATTACATATTGTCATTCTCTTTGTTTTTAATGCCTATCACTATTGCTACAACTTACGTTTTTATCTATAAGATAATACCCGATTACCTTATAAAAAAGCGATACTTTCTATTTGGGTTATACAGCTTATATACGCTCATAATTTCTGCATACCTCATAGTTGTTTCTGTGTTTTACGGACTAATTTACCTCTCAAATTTTAAGTATGCAGATATGGCTCCCATTAGTAGAAATTTACTATTGGTTGCTATAGCAGTATACTTAGTAGTTATTGTTGTAAGCGGATTTAAACTGTTAAAGCTTAATTTAAAACACGTTGAACAAACCAATAAACTTGAAAACAAAATTTTAGAAACACAGCTTAAACTAAAAGAACAGCAGCTTGATTATTTAAAGATGCAAATACATCCCCATTTTTTGTTTAACACATTAAATACCATGTATGGCTTTGCTCTAAAAAAAGCAGATCAAGCACCGGAAATGATTTTAAAACTTTCCAATTTATTAGACTATCTACTTTATAAAGTTGACAAGCCTTTTGTTTTACTAACCGACGATATCGATCATATTGAAGATTATATAGAGTTAGAAAAAATGCGATTTAACGAAACCCTTAGCATTTCTTTTTTAACAAAAAACATATCTAAAGACATTAAAATTGCCCCCATGCTTTTACTGCCTTTTATTGAAAATAGCTTTAAGCATGGCGCTATAAAAAATGGCATGTTAACAATTAAAATAACGCTAACCTGTAAAGACAAAATGCTTCTTTTTGATATTGAGAATACAAGTACACAATCTGAACCCCATAAAAACGGTATCGGATTGGAGAATATACAAAAGCGGTTAGACTTATTATATAAGGATAATTATATATTAGATATTACTAAGAATACTAACTTTTTTAAAGTAAATTTAGTTTTAAATACCAATACCTCTGATTAATTGACACAAAACAAAAACATATCTTGCCTTATTGTTGATGACGAACTTATAGCCAGAGAAATTATAGAAACCCATCTTAAAAAAGTACCTGATGTTAAAATAGTGGGTAACTGCGGAAGCGCCATTGAGGCTTTTAGTTATATAAGAAACAATAGTATTGATCTGGTTTTTTTAGATATTAATATGCCTGAGATATCTGGAATCTCTTTTGCAAAATCAATTAACAAAGACATTAAAATTATATTTACAACAGCGTATCGGGATTATGCTGTAGAAGGTTTTGAGTTACAAGCAGTAGATTATTTACTAAAACCCATTTCGTTTGAGCGTTTACTAAAAGCTGTTAATAATTATTTTGACATATATAGTGAACCAAAAAACGTGGTAATAGAAAATACAGATAGTAGCGATTTTATGTTTGTTCGATCTGAAAGACGGATGATTAAAATAGATTTTGATGCTATTATTTATATTGAAAGCTACAGCGATTACATTAAAATTCATTTAGCGAATAAAGCGATAGTAACCAGAGAAACCATTAGTGCTATAGAAGCCAAACTACCTGTTAAAAAGTTTCTTAGAATTCACAGGTCTTATATCATATCAATAAAGAACATTACCTCATTCACAAACGAAGAAATAGTGATTAATAAAAAATCGCTACCTATTAGTCGGAGTTATAAAAAAGAGGTGTTGCTTGCCTTGGAAAAGTACTAAAAAAAAGTCCCTTTTCACTTGTGATGAAAAGGGACGAATAGAGAGTTGCTAAAAATTTCGGATAAGTAACCAACCAAAACTTTAACCCTAACTAAAGTTAATCCTGTATTTTCACTTGGCTCTCTATAATATCTTTTATGGGAATAACTATTTTCCCTTCTTTTGTTTTTAACGTAATAGTTATACTATCTATTGTCTCAACTTCACCTTTAATATTGTTAAATTCGATAACCTGTCCTATTTCGTAAGTTTTTCTAGCATAAAAGGCTTTTAAAACCTCACCCACAACTTTTTGTGCGCCAAACCCGAATGCTAAAGCAAAAGACAGCAAAAATGCTGCCAAAATCATGGTTAAATTGCTTGTAATAATTTCGGTGTTTACACCTGCCTGATTAAGAGCTGTTATCGATACAAAAATTAATATAATAAAAAATACGACCTGGCTTATAATTTTGGCCCCTGATAGATCCATAGATTCAAAAAACGCTTTTAAACCTTTCTTGATAACATTTGCTAAAATTAAACCAACAGTAAATATTACCAATGCGGTAAACAGCTGTGGCAAGTAACCCAAAAGATTACTTATTTGCTCAGAAATCATGGTTAAATTCATAATATCAGATGCCATGATCAATAGCATGATATACATCACCCATTTTACAAAACTCGACACGACCTTTACCGTATCGAAATTCAGTTTTTTACCCTCAACAATTTCAATATCATTTATAGCATTGTCTAGCTTATTAACTTTTGCTAGTTTTAAAGCTTTCTTTATAATTTTTACAAGAAGCTTAGTAATCAACCAACCTATTAAAAGAACTATGATGGTTCCTATTATGTTGGGGAATATGTCGGTTATTTCGAGCCACATTTTACTTAGAGATTCCATGGCTATATCTTTCCATCTACCTGCTTTTTCCATTTTTAATATTATGAGGGTTTTATTAGTTTGGCTATTTGTTATTATTTCTTTGTTTCATAACAGATTCAATAAGATCGCCGATATTGTAAGAGAACAGTTCTGCCAGGTCCATAAGCAATTTAGCCATGGCAATATCACGCATAACCTTCGACTTAAGTTCTTTTGGAACTTGCTTAAGAGGCTTGTTTATGTCTTTAAACGGGTTATATTCCATCATTTAAAGTTATCGTTATACACTGTTATCAACTTATCTTTAGCACGTTTAATTCTCATTTTAACTGCGCTTTCACCAATTCCTAAAACACTTTCAATTTCTTTAATAGAAAGAAAATCCTGGTATTTTAGTAACAAAATCATTTTCTCCGCTGGAGAAATTAGTTCTAAAGCTAATTTTAGCTTATCAACTTTCATATCCAGAAAACTATGATCATCATCATCGTCTTCCGAAAGGTTTTCAATATCCTTATAATCTACAGATTGTTTCTCTAATTTTTTAGCTGTATTTCTGGTTACGTAATTTACACAGTGGTTATAAGTAAAGGCATATAACCATGTGGAAAACTTCGATTTCTCTTTAAAACTCCCCAACTTAACAAAAAGCTTTAAAAAGACATCTTGTGTTAAATCCTCAGCCTCATCTTCATCTTTTGCAAAACCAAAACATTTGTTATATACCAACCTAGCATACCTATCGTATAATATCTCAAACAGCAATGTGTTATTGTCTTTTACAATTGCTTTTACCAGATCTTCATCGGATAGATTATTAATGTCTTCTAAGGTTTTCAAATGTAGCTTATCGCTATTTTAGTTTGGTTATAATTTAAGACACATAACTATTTAAAAAGTAACGTTCATTAATTTGGGTTATAAATGTAAAACAAAATTAAGTAAGTTTTGTCCTAAATGTATTTTAAAAGTTTAGTAAATTGAGTTCTTCCGTTTACTAAGAACTAACACGCCATTAAAATCAAGCGAATTAACAAAAACAACAAAAATGAAAAATCTACTTTTAACCTTAATAATAGCCGCTTTTCAACCATCATTTTAGAAACAAAAAAACCATCTTGTTGTGTATTGACCTTAAATAATGCTACAATACATAAAAGATTAATCTAAAAATTGATGGATTATTTATTCAACAATTCAATTGCTCTTTCAATACCACTATCTTTTTCATTAATAAAATCATCATTAGATAAAAATGGGATCTTATTTTCGGCAGCAGGACCTATTCCTATTCCTTCATAGACAACACCTTTGGTATCGCTATATACTTCATTAGATAAACCTATCTCTGCACCATTGGGCAATACATGCGTTAATATATCTGAAAAACCACCATTTGTATGTTCTCCTACAATGGTAACATAGGGCAGATCTTTTACATATAAAGTAAAAATTTCGGCAGCACTAGCAGTTAAAGGACTCGTAAGAAGTACAATATCACCAGTAAACTGAAAATCACCTTTAGGCCCTAGCGAAATTATTTGATCTTCTGTAAAACTATTTCCTAATCGTGCTTTTTTTGAAAATACGTTACGTTCATGATCTACAAAACGTGCAGCGATATCTGATGAAACCTTATCAAAGCCTCCTTGATTGGTTCGGATATCAATAATCAGCTTAGAGATCCCCGAATCTTTAATGGCATTCATTACATCATCTAATGCTAAATTGAGACTAGATAGTTCATTACTCAATTCGGTACCATATCCGCTCATTCCTAAAATATTTAAATACATTATATCATTGTTTATAGTTCCCCATAGCATATTCCATTCTTTATCTTCTTCAAACGTTCCTTCAAGGTATTTTTCTACAATGGTTGTTGCTTTTTGACCTAAAATAACGCCAAGGTCTTCTTCACTCTCTATAATGAGGTCTCCACTCAGATTAACATTCAAACGTTCAATTAAAACAGGTATTCCTGATTCAATATCGATATCATTTTTGTCGTCACTGATACTTACGTGGCCATCCTCAAATAATAGAACTAAATCTTCTAAAACATCATAAAAATTATCTTTTGTAATCTGATTACCATAATTTTTATAGGTCGACCAGTTCACACCTCGTAAGTCAAAAAAGGCATAATAATCATTAAAAAAACTCCAAAAATGTTCAAAATTAATTTTTGGATCTTCCGTCTTAGAAATTTGGTCTGGAAGACAAATAGCATTTAAGTCTTGTAATCGGGTAAGTTTTAGATTAGAAAGTGACATTTGAGAAACCCCGGTAAGTTCGTTAGCATTTACAACCTTTAGTTCTATACCAGATTCTTCTATATTGAAATCATTATCCAGAACTGTACATCCAGCTGAGGAAATATTATAGATAACGTTTTTATTTTCTGCTAATTCAATAACATAACCTTTGTCTGCCACGAACCAAAATCCATGTAATAGGTCTTTATGAGGTATAAATGTGCCATTATCATCCGATTTACAGGCAAAACAAAAAAACAATAACAGGCATAAGGACATTTTTATTGTTGTTGTTATAATCATTTCTTTCTTAAAAATAGGTACTTTCATAATCTCGATTTTTTTATTAATGATTTGTTGCTATCTATATGACAATTAAAAAATCAAGAGGTTGCTTCAGGAGATCATTTACATAAATAAACAATGCTTTTTGATATAGTAACAACTAAAAAAGCCCCTTTTCACAAAACAGTTTTTATATGCCCTTTTTTTGAACTATAAGCCCCCTTTAAACTTATGAGTAGACATGATATTTGTATATATTAAAAAGGAAACACATATATGTTTATTCATTTGTTTGCTTCCATCACCAAGCTAAAAAAATAGATAGTACATGAAAATAAATAAAGTTGTTATAGTATTTGGAATAGTTGCCATTTTAATGGGCTGTAAGGATATATCCAAAAATGCCACACAAGAATCAAAAAAAGAAACAGCTCCTTTGAAATTTGAGGAAAATTGGGAATCCCTTTCAAAAATAGAAATTCAACCAGAATGGTTTAAAGATGCCAAATTAGGGATCTATTTCCATTGGGGAGTCTATTCTGTACCAGCATTTGATAGCGAATGGTATCCAAGATGGATGTATTATCCAGATCGTGGAGAAAAATGGGGTGGAGAGGTTTTTGCACATCATCAAAAAACATACGGTGGCGTAGATAAATTTAACTATCACGATTTTATTCCCATGTTTAAAGCAGAACAATTTGATGCTGATAATTGGGCAAGCCTATTTAAAGATGCAGGTGCCAAATTTGCGGGACCGGTTGCACAACATCATGACGGTTTTGCTATGTGGGGTAGTAAAGTAAACCCATGGAACTCAAAGGATATGGGACCAAAGAAAGATATTACAAAAGAATTATTTCAAGCCCTTGGTAAAAAAAATATCAAAACCATCGCAACCTTTCACCATTCACGCTTGGGGCAAAAGTATGCCAAAGACTCCACCAATTGGGCTGGAAATGGACCAGATGTTGGCGTAGATAGCAATTATCCATATCATCCAGACTATATTACATCTACCACCGATCCAAAATTGAGAAAACTATATGGAAATATGGAAATTGATGAGTTTAATCAATATTGGCTCGACCAAATCAAGGAGGTCGTTGATGACTATGCTCCAGACATTATCTGGTTTGATTCATGGTTGGATCGTATTCCTGAAAATTACAGACAACAGATGGTTGCCCACCATTTTAATACTGCTGTAAATAGAAATCAAGAACCTTTGGTAATTCACAAACAGAAAGATTTGCCTTTATCCGTAAGTATCTTAGATGTAGAACAAGGCGGCAAAACCGAAATATCTGAAGACTACTGGATGACAGATATCACCATTAACCTTGACGGGGCTTGGAGCCATGTTGATGACAGAGACTACAAAGAACCATCTTTGGTTATTAGGAATATGATTGATGTATGGAGTAAAAAAGGAATTGTTCTTTTAAATATTTCACCAACTGCTGCAGGAGTTATTGATCAAGCACAACGTGATATTCTTAAAGCAATCGGGAAATGGATTGAGCGACATGAAGAAGCTGTTTATGAAACACGTGTGCATGCTACATACGGTTATGGAAATGCTAACACTGGGAAAGGAAATCATGGCGGACAATCAATTGTAGTAGAGTATAGTAAAAATGATATTCGTTTTACGACCTCTAAAGATGGTAATACAGTCTATACCTATATTTTAGGTCTCCCAGAAGCAAATTCAGACATACAACTCGAACATGTCTTCGATTCAAATAAAACAGCAACAATCAAAAATGTTTCCATTGTAGGTAGCAATGCACAATTAAAATGGTTGAGGAATGATGAAACACTTACAATTACTACGCCCCAAAGTTCTGATATGAATGAAATAGCCACCGTTATTAAATTGGAATTTAAATAACATGAAGGTTCTTAGCAACTTCATTGTATAAATGAAAACGTAAAACAAACAAGGGCTAAACACTAATAAATCAATATTTTCAATACAGCAAAAAAACAAAGAATGTATTAGGACACTATTTATATGAACAAGAATATTCTTTGAAAGAATTACGCTAAAAAACCAAATTATGTCTTTATCACCTTAAACACATTTAAAAGTTTAGTAAATTGTATGAATTAAATTCATGAAACACAAAACTTTACAAAATGAAAAAAGGTATTTTATTAATCATCTCTCTAAATCTATTTTTTTCTTGTAAAAAGACAAATGAACAACCCAAAGAATTTATTAGTAAAACTACTGTGTCATCCAAATATACCTGTGTACCACAAGTTACAGATGCAGAATGGTATAAAAAAGATAACATAGCGCCTCTTTTAGAAGGTTATGATGTTGTAAACTATCCCATTACCACTAAAAACACTTTAGTGCAACGTTATTTTAATCAAGGCATGACATTGGCTTATGGCTTTAATCATGCAGAAGCTGCTCGTTCTTTTTATTATGCCACAAAATTAGACCCGAATTGTGCTATGGCATTTTGGGGATATGCATATGTACTGGGACCAAACTACAATGCCGGAATGGAGGATGACAACTATGAACGTGCATACGAAGCCATACAAAAAGCAAAAGCACTATCTAAAAATGCCTCCGAAAAGGAAAAGCAATTTATTAACGCTATGGCGTTACGCTATGCTCCGGAACCTCCCGAAGATAGAACGACATTGGATACCAAATACTCTGAAGCCATGAAGGCTTTATACAGCCAATATCCTGAAGACACAGAAATTAGTGCTTTATACGCAGAATCGCTTATGAACTTGCATCCGTGGGACTTAAATGAAAAGGATGGTACGGAAAAACCATGGACTGTAGAAATAGTAGCGCTTTTGGAAAAACTAATAGCCCAAAACCCTAAACACCCCGGGGCGCACCACTTTTATATTCATGCTGTTGAGGCTTCCAGAACACCGGAGCGCTCTAACATATCTGCCAAAGCTTTTGATGATGGCCTGGTACCCGGTTCGGGACATTTACTGCATATGCCCTCACATACATACATAAGAACCGGCGAGTACCACAAAGGCACCCTGTCTAACATCGCGGCTGTTAAAGCAGATAGTGCTTATGTTACAACCTGCCATGCACAAGGCGCTTATCCACTCGCCTATTATCCGCATAATTATCATTTTATGGCTGCCACAGCAACACTCGAAGGGAATAGCCATTGGGCTATGGTTGGCGCCAATAAAGTATCGGAGCATGTACATCCCGAAATTATGAAACAACCAGGTTGGGGCACGTTACAACATTATTATACCATTCCTTATTATGTGGCAGTAAAATTTAAAAAATGGGATACTATTTTAAATATGAAACTAAAAAACTATGATTTAAAATATCCTAAAGCGATTAGACATTATGCTGAAGGTATGGCGCATTTAGGAAAAGGTAATTTAGATAACGCTAAAGCAGAATTATTAGAGCTTGAAACTTTGGCAAAAGACGAAACACTAAAAGAAGTTACCGTTTGGGATATTAACTCGGTTTATGACTTAGTTAAAATAGCCGAAAAAGTTTTAAAAGCTGAAATCTTAGCTCATGAAGGCGATCTTGAAACCAGTATTACGCTTTTAAAAGGGGCAGTAAAAATGGAAGATGCTTTAAATTATAACGAACCACCAGATTGGTTTTTCTCTATTCGTCATCATTTAGGACGTATTTATATACTTAACGGACAACAAAAAATGGCTATTAAATTATATCTTAAAGACCTTGAATATTTACCAAAAAACGGCTGGGCATATCATGGTCTAAAAATGGCTTATGACGGATTGGACGATAAGGAAAATACCGAGATTTATAACGAGCTTTTTAAAGCAAGTTGGAAACATGCCGATTTTGAACTATAATAAATTATTTAAATTTTCATAAAACAAAGAGGCTATCTAAAAAGGTAAATCATATGTTATATTGAGCTTGTCGAAATATCTTAAATAATTGATGATCAACATCGATTTCTATAAATTCAATTTGACAATATAACGACTAAAACCTTTTAGATAGCCTCTTTTTATTTCAATAACAGAAAACTATTGAAATGTATACGTTGTTTTTACAACCTGTGTTAACCTAAAATAACCAAAAGCATAGTTATCCGGATTAACAGTATTAACACAGTTTCCTCTTACAGGTACTGGTGTTGTACTAAAAAGACCAACTCCTTCAGATTGTTCTATAACAATACCTATATAGTTCGAAAATCCTTCAGAAATACCAAAAAAAGAAATATCCAAAATATCTCCAGGTTGAAAAGCTTCTTTCTTATCTGTTTCATCATCTTCTTCCTTTTCAAACCACCAAGGAATTCTTTTACCATTAGAGAATTCATCATCTCCATCTTCCAGTATAGGTAGCAAATCGCCTCGTCTGTGGGCCTTAAACAAATAGTAGTTCTCTTCTTCCACAGGGTCTGTAAAATAAATAGTAACTTCCAACTCTTCATCACTAAAACCATCATCAATAGACTGTGTTATCTCTTCAATATCTACAACTGATGTTAAAGTTTCATTCGCTGTATAGGTTTCTCCTTCATGAATCACTTCTAAGGTATAAGATTGACCAACTATAGGGATAAACTCAGTAGTTGTGTATGCTCCATTCCCTTGGTGCGTGAAGACAAATTCACTGCCATTGTCATCATTAGTAACTATAACCGAAGCATTAGTAACACCAGTATTAGTTGTAGTATCAAAGTAAGGTGTCGACTTACTTAATTTTATAGTTTGATCACTTCCGGTTGTTCCTTTTTCCCAATCGAGAGAAGCCTCAATAACTAATCTGCTTGGTGCATTTTGTAAATCCACATCAATAACATCGTCGCACGATGCTAACGATATTGTTAAAAAGAGTATTATTAGTTTAAAATATGTCTTCATTTTGTTAAAATTTAAAGTTGTAAGTTACTGATGGTACCAATCCAAAAATAGCTGTTCTTGTAGCTTCATTAATACCTAAATCCTCATTTTGAGTAAACGAAATTGAAGCTGCATTTTTTTGATTATATACATTATAAATTCCAAAAACCCATTCCCCTTTCCATCTATTATTCGGTTTTCTGTTGGGTCTGTATGTTGCCGAAACATCTAACCTGTGATACGCTGGTAATCTATCTGAATTTCTTGGAGAAAAACTTGCTACAGATATTCCTTCATATTGGTACTGACCGTTAGGATATGTTACCGGCCTTCCTGTTTGAAAAACCATATTACCTCCAAAAGTCCATTTATCATTTAACTCGTAAGCTCCGGTAATTGATATATCGTGTGTTCTATCGAAAGCAGAGTTATACCAGTCTCCATTATTAATTCCAGGTCCTCCCGCTATTCCTCCCAAGGTTCTTTGTTCTGCTTTAGATACGGTATACGATATCCATCCTGTAAACCTTCCTTCGTTTTTACGCAACAACAACTCCAGACCATAAGCTCTGGCTTCTCCGTTTAAGATTTCAGTTTCAATGGTATTCTGACCAATTAATTTAGACCCGTCTATATAATCTATTCTATTATCTGTTGTTTTATAATACCCTTCAATTTCCATAGAGTATTTCTTGTCATTAAAATTTCTAAAATAACCTAAGGCATATTGGTTCGACAATTGTGGTTTGATATACTTACCACTCGTAGTCCACACATCTAAAGGCGTTACCGATGTTGTATTTGACAGTAAGTGGATATATTGAGCCGATCTTGAAAAGCCTGCTTTAACAGATGATTTTTCACTTAATTGAAGTGCCAAGGATGCTCTCGGCTCCAGATTAGAAAAATCTTTAATGCTCTCTCCTTTTTTATAAAGCGTCTCTCCTATTTCGGTTCCTCGTTCGTAAATTCCTAAAAGACTGTTGTATACTACGGGTTGTCCATTAGCATAATCTGCCATAGCTTGCCCTCCTAAACGTCTAAAAGCACTAACCCTTACTCCGTATTGTGCCGTTAATTTATCTGTTATTTTATGCTCTGCATTAACATATAAACCGCTCTCGAAAGCTTTTTTTCTGTCTAGCGCCAAAGGATTTATAGGTGATGTTTCTGAGGTAGGACGTACCTGACCGGGATCAAAATCGTAGTAAATACCACTAACTCCAAAATCTAATTTAAACTTATCGCTTGCATAATATTTAAGATCATATTTTACATTGTAGTTATTAATTGATGAAATCCAATCGAATTCGTCACCAGTAATTTCCAAATCATAATCATACTTGCTGTAGATTAAAGATAAGTTTGAAAACAAACGATCATTAAAAATATGATTCCATCTTAAATTTCCTGAGATATTACCATAAGTACTCTTAAAGCTACTACCAAACTTAAACGCATCTCTTCCAAAATAGCCGGAAAGGTATAACTTATTATTACCTCCTAAACTATAATTGGTTTTAAGGTTTAAATCGTAAAAACCTAGTCTGTTCTCTTCATCTGCTGCTGCTAAAAACAGATTAACATAAGAGCTTCTACCTGCTACTAAAAACGAGCCTTTATCTTTAAACATAGGCCCCTCTACAGCAAGTCTACTGGAAATTAAACCAATACCTCCTGTTAAAGCAAGGCGTTTACTATTTCCATCCTTTTGACGTACATCTAATACAGACGATGTTCTACCTCCAAAACGAGCAGGGATACCACCTTTATACAATTTAATGTCTTTAATAGCATCTGCGTTAAATACCGAAAAGAATCCTAACATATGCGAAGTATTGTATATAATCGCTTCGTCCAATAACACCAGGTTTTGATCTACCGCTCCTCCTCTTACATGGAAACCGCTAGCACCTTCTCCATTTTTAGTAACACCCGGAAGCATTTGCAAAGACTTTACAATATCAACCTCTCCTAAAACCACCGGCATTTGCTTAACGGTTTTAATGTTTAACTTAGAAACACTCATTTCTGGTTTCTTAAGACTGGCACGTTCTGTTTCTTCTGCTACTACTACAACTTCGTCTAGTTTAGTTGATTGTTCTTTAATCTCAAAATTTATTTTTTGATTTGCATCCAAAGTAATTTCCTGACTCATATTTTCAAAGCCTATATATGAAACGACTAAAGTGTAAGTTCCTTTAGGGGCAGTAATTGAAAAGAATCCGTACTCATTAGTAATAGAGCCAATAGTGCTTCCTTTTAAAAATACCGAAGCTCCAAAAGCTGTTTCTCCGTTTTTCGCCTCCTTAACAACACCACTAACGGTATATTTCTCCTGGGCGGATAAAACTGCGGAGAATAACATAAATAGCAATACTAAATTTTTCATTTGTTTTTTTTGATTAATGATTGTTTTTGAGAATTTTGATATGATTTGTGATTAAGTAATATTTAATTCGGTTTTAAACGCATTATTCATACGTTTTACTAACATTTCTTTTTTAGCCTTTGTGTTTGTACTCCAGCCAAACCCTAAAAGCGGATTTAACGATTTAATTGATTGATTTTTGCTTGTGCTTCCCATTGTTTTATTAATTGATCTGTTCGTTTTTTTTATTATTGTTTTTTTTAGTTTTTCTGTCAAACTCTATGTATTGACACCTGAAATAATGAAAGGTTGCATAAATAGATTCTTTTTTTTCATTTTAACTTTTTTTTATAAAAACGTTATGCCTCAAACATGTCTGGTATTATAAACCCACTGGTAAATTGTTCTAATTCTTTAGCGATCTGTAACAACTTGTAATCGTGCCATTTCTGTCCGTGAATTTGAATACCTACCGGCAATCCTTTTTTGGTTATCCCGATTGGAATAACCACTATGGGATGTCCGGGAATAGTCGACGGAAAATTATATGGCACAAATGCTTTTGTATAAGGAATCTTCCATTTGTTAATTTCGAAAGGTGTTCCTGTTTTTTGATGCTTAAATGCTGGAGCCATGGAAACCGGTGTCATCCAAACATCATGTCTGCTAAAAAAGTCTGTAAAAGCATCAGACACATCATCTTTTAACTGTAATGCTTTTACATAACCACTCGAAGAGCTTTTGGCACCTTGCCGCATGCCTCTCGCCCATTGAGAATCTTTATATTTAAACTTTATAAACAAGTAAGCAATCAACCCCTTTAATGGCATCTGCTTCATGGTTGCCCCAAAATCGAATCCCGCTATTCTCCCCCAAAGGTTAATGAGTGCATTCGGACTATAGCTTGGTTTAGATTGAACCAGTTTGTGTTTTGATTGACGAACCTTATCTAAAAAAGACAGGTATACTTCATTATATTCTTTATCTAAAAATAAGCCGTCCAGCACTAAAGAATAGGCTATGTTTAGCTCTTCTCCGTTATATTGAGATTGTTTTAAAGCCACAGGTGGATTTTCCGAAAATTGCTGTTTATTGTTCCATAACACTTCCATAGCCAACATTAAATCGTCAACATTTCTAGCCAACGGACCATTACTTGTTAAATAACGACCAAAACGAGGCATCTTGGGGGTTTCCATATTACCCCGGTTGGGTAATGCTGATTCTGTTGTACGAATTCCACAAACGCCACAAAAATGCGCAGGCACTCTTATAGAACCGCCCGCATCTGTACCTAACTCCAATGCTGTAAAACCAGAAGCTAGTGCCGCAGCCGATCCTCCGGAGCTCCCACCTACTACATGATTAAGGTTATAAGGGTTATTGGTTTGACCAAACCACGGATTTGTAGATTGCCAATCTAGAGCATATAAAGCCAAATTCGTTTTTCCTATAATAATAGCTCCAGCTTTTTTTAACCGTGTTACTAATTCTGCATCGTTTACAACAATGTTGCCTTTTAGTTTCGGGTTTCCATTAGAAGTTATTAAACCTGCTACATTATAGGTATCCTTAACTGTTATTGGCAACCCATGTAACGGACCTAAGACCCCTCCTTTATTTAATAACTTATCCTTAAATCTCGCTTCTATAATAATGTCATTATAGTCTCTAATATCTGTTATGGCATTAATCGTTTTATTATGCCTTTCAATATGATTTAAAAACTGCTTTACAACTTCTACACATGAGATTTTTTTATCTCTTATGAGTTGTGTTATTTCTGTTGCGCTTTTAAAAATTATATGTATCATTATTATCGACTTTATTAAGCAAATGCCATACTATATCGCTTAAATCTTCGACAAAGATGCAACGCTTTTAAAGTGTACAAGGTTTAGGTATCAAGGATGAAAAAAGAAGAGGTATGCGCTTATAAGGAAGCACTCAAAAACCCTTATAAACATTAAGGTTTAAAGATTTTATTGATGTGTAAAAATTAAGGTATGAGTTTACAGGCAAATGCTATAAATTTTAGTTTTTATAACTAAGCGTTAAAAAATTCGGTAGGTGTTTTTCCGGTTTGTAGTTTAAAATGCTTGTTAAAAGTAGACTTGGTACTAAAACCACAATCGTAAGCCAAAGAAATCATGGTGTATTTCTTATTTTCAGGAAGTGATGCCAGCTCGATAAATGCATTAACCCGAAGCGCATTTATATAATTATAGAAGTTTTTGCCCTCCATTTCATTAATAACCTGCGATAAATGGTTAGGATGTACCTCCAGCTCTTTTGCAAACTCTACCAAGGTGAGTTCTTCATTTTTATAGATAGCATTCTCATTAACCAACCTATTTAATTTAGCATAAATCTGTGATGCCATATCCTCAGTTAAACCAGATTTTTCATATTTTCCAACTGGGGTTCTGGGTTTTGAATGCGCTTTGATAGCATCTTTTTTAACAGTGTTCCCAATATCTTCTTTTGAAGCTTGCTGCTCTAATACTTGAGTTGAATTAAAGATATTTAATTGATTAATCCCAAAAACGGCAATGCATAATACAAAAACCACAACTGCCAGATAAATAATATGGTTATCGAAAAAAGCTGAAAGTATCCAAATAAAAACAAATCCGAATGAAAGCAACCAAAGCCATTGTAATTCTTTTTTATCGGTATTTGAAAAATCATCCTGAATTTTTATCCTATACCTTTTTATCAAAACGATAGACCAAATAGAATAAGCCAATCCGGAAATTGCAATAACTAGGTTATTAGTTATTAAAAACCACTCAAACCCTACACCATCATTTTTATAAACATATAATTTTTCTGCATCCGGCAATAAATAAAACTCTGTAGCTAAAAGATAAATAGTAATAGTTGGCACAAAATGTAATAGTATTACCAAAATATTATTTAAAGGGTTTCCCGTTATCTCCCTTACATAGAAATACAAAAAGGCTCCAATAATTATGGGAATTCCAAAACTGGTTCCTAACCAGTTTGGATACTGATAAATCGTCTCACTAATATTAGCATAATTATATATTTGACTAATAGAAATAAATATTAGCCACAGTACCAAAATCTTATCCGCACGCGATTTATTCTTTTTTATTAATAAAAGAAGTGAAAGAAAAACAGCTATAAAAATCCCAACTATATAAATCACCATTTAAGTTTAAGCATTAAACAAAGTAACATAATATTTTGGTCTTTATTATGCTTCGTAGTAAATAAATAATGACCGGAAATCTAAATAAAATAACATAAACTACCTTAGTGTTTAAAGCCAAATAACTTCCTATTTTCCTATCTTTACCCTATGCAATTTCATCCGTTATACAAACGCTATTTCTGGCAGATTTTTACTTTCGGAATCATTTGGTTGTTTTTTGGTTTAACCTATGTTATGCTCGAGTATGGCATTTTGGGACAACTTACCATATATCCTGCAACAGGAAACAAATACAGTCCGCACAATTCAATAATTATGATTAGTAGTGGCAGTTTTTTGATAGGCTTGGTTCAGGGATGTGTTGAAGTTTTATGGCTCAAAGCATATTTTAAACATAAATCATTCTGGATCAAAATTTTATTCAAAAGCATTTTCTATACGCTTTTTGTTATTGTTTTTCTCATAGCGCTAACCCTTGTTTACAATTCATTTTTACACAAGGCTCCCATATTTTCGTCGGTTGTTATTGGCACCTTACTGGTGTTTATGAAGAAGTTCTCCTTTTGGAGCATCATATTATATTCAGGCATCATATTAGACATTTCTTTATTTTACTCGGAAATTAGAGACTATTTAGGTGAAAATGTCATGATTAACTACCTTGGCAAGTACCATAAACCCAAACAAGAAACACGTATATTTATGTTTCTGGATATGAAATCATCAACCACAATAGCAGAAAGCCTAGGTCATAAAGCATATTTTGAGCTTTTAAAAACCTATTATGCCGATATGACCAATGCTATTTTAGAAACTTCTGGCGAAGTATATCAATATGTTGGTGATGAAATTGTGGTTACCTGGAAAGAAAAGCCCGGGGTTTATAAAAACAACTGTATACATTGTTTTAGAAAAATTTCTGAAGCCATAAACAAAAAAAGAGATAAGTATATAGAACGATTTGGTTTAGTACCGGAGTTTAAAGCAGGTTACCACATTGGTATGGTTACAACCGGAGAAATAGGTGTTATTAAAAAAGACCTCATCCATACCGGCGATATTTTAAACACCTCGGCACGTATACAGGCAGAGTGCAATAAATTTAATTCTAAAGTGCTTATCTCGGAAGCGCTTTCAGAAAAACTAGTAGAAGACCATCGGTTTTCCTGTATTAAAATTGATAACTTATTACTTCGCGGGAAAAACCATCATATACAGTTGTATAAGGTGGTTTTTGATTAGTTAAGACACGAATACTAGTTAACCTTCTAATTAGAAAATAGGATCTAAAAAGACCAAAACAAATCCCTGCAAAAATTATTAATCCAATAATATCTATATGAATGGGAATACTTTACATATTCAAAAACAGCAATAAAAAAAGCGAACTCAATAGGTTCGCTTTCTTATTACTTTATATAAATTAATACATTACATATGCAGCGCTCTATCATCAGTAGCTGCTAAAGCTGCTTCTTTGATAGCCTCCGTAAATGTAGGATGCGCATGAGACATACGCGATACATCCTCAGCAGACGCTCTATATTCCATGGCCACAACTGCTTCTGCAATCATATATGCAGCACAGGTACCTATAATGAGGCTCCAACCTAAAACCTGGATCCTTCATTAATAATTACTGAGACTAAAAGGGTCGGAATAAAAGTACAGAACACCCAATATAACGATACAAGTCTTTTGTAACTAAATAAGGTGGCACAGGTTGCAATATTTGAGTTGTACAAATGGGGCCTACATAATCTACACCGCAATCTTCAGGTGGAAACGGTAATTGAAAGCAATGACCTGTATATTCTGTGTACCATGCAATTGGTATTACTTCTTCACTACTATTTTCATTAGAGCTAAAAGCAAAAGAAACCATAATAGCCAGTACTAATACAAATATTGGCAAAATAAGTTTTAAAAGTTTTGTTTTCATAATATAGACGTTTAAAGTTAATGACCTACTCTTTTTTACAGGTTTTCGGTCTTCTCCCTGACTGCAGTATATTTATCAAGTTATTTAATTTCTGTCTGTCGCACATAACTTGAAATTTCAAAGAAAAATCAATATTAATATCTATTTTAAAATAACTATTAAAATATAATCGTAAGGGATAAACACTTATACAAAAAGGACTATATCTAATGAACTGAAAAAAAAAGGTGCCTAAATGGACACCTTTTTAAAAATTTTAAAAGCTTTTTATCAAATCACATATGCAGCGCTCTATCATCAGTAGCTGCTAAAGCTGCTTCTTTGATAGCCTCAGTAAATGTAGGATGTGCATGAGACATACGCGATACATCCTCAGCAGACGCTCTATATTCCATCGCCACAACGGCTTCTGCAATCATATCTGCAGCACGGGCACCTACCATGTGCACACCTAAAATTTCGTCGGTTGTTTTATCTGCAAGCACTTTTACAAATCCATCTAAATCCATACTCGCTCTACTTCTTCCTAAAGCACGCATAGGGAATTGTCCTTTTTTGTATTCGATTCCAGCTTCTTTAAGTTGCTCTTCTGTTTTTCCAACAGCAGCAACTTCTGGCCATGTATAAACGACTCCTGGAATTAAATTATAATCTACATGTGGTTTTTGTCCTGCTAACGTTTCTGCAACAAATACACCTTCTTCTTCCGCTTTGTGTGCTAACATAGCCCCTTTTATAACATCTCCTATAGCATAAATGTTAGAAGCACTTGTTTGTAAATGATCATTTACCTCAACCTGTCCTCTATCATTTAACTTTACGCCTGCTGCTTCGGCATTTAAACCATCTGTATAAGGACGACGTCCTACAGACACTAAACAATAATCGCCTTTAAACTCTACCTCTTCACCTTTTTTATTGTCTGCTTTTACGATAACTTCATCACCTACACGTTCCACAGATTTTACTTTATGCGATGCGTTAATTTTAAACTTCTGCTTCTTTAAAACTTTATTAAGCTCTTTAGATAGGCCTGCATCCATGGTTGGAATAATACGATCCATAAATTCAACAACCGAAACGTCTGCACCTAATCTTTTATATACCTGTCCAAGCTCTAAACCAATAACACCTCCACCAATAACAATTAAATGTTTTGGTATTTCTTTAAGTTTTAAAGCTTCTGTAGATGTTATAACGCGCTCTTTATCAATATTTATAAATGGCAAACTTGAAGGTTTACTTCCAGTTGCTATAATCGTGTTTTTGGCTTCAATTTCGGTAGTTTCATCTCCCGAAATCGTAATATGTGTGGCATCTTTAAAACTTCCTAAACCTTGATAAACATCGATATTATTTTTCTTCATCAAGAAATCGACACCACCAATAGTTTGATCAACTACAGCCTGCTTACGAGCAATCATTTTTTCTAAATTCACCTTAATATCCCCTGGTATTTCTATACCATGCTCTTCAAAATGCTTTACCGCATCTTCGTAATGATGGGAAGAATCTAAAAGGGCTTTACTTGGTATACAACCAACATTTAAACAAGTTCCCCCTAACGTTGAGTACTTTTCTATAATGGCTGTTTTCATTCCTAATTGCGCACAACGTATTGCTGCTACATATCCTCCAGGACCTGAACCTATTACGGCTACATCGTATGAATTCATAAAGTTTATTTGAAGTTTTTTATTTTTTTAATACAGATCGTAAAAATACAAATGTTTTATGGTAAGGCAATAAAAAATACGACTCTTATCGTTTACGCTCAATATCTTTTATAACCCAATCAAACTCGGGGTCTTTTTTTAGGTTTCTGTCAATAATTGAGGATGAAATTTCAATATCTGGCATTACGCCATAACCATCGGGACTTTGTTTTTGTGGTGCTTCTATTTGCATCATACCCATCCTAATTTTTAGTTTGGTATTTGGCAGTTCGTATAGCTTATAAATTCCGGCAACAGTGCCATTATAAGCGCCCCCTGTTTCTTCACCAACAAAAGTGGCTCTTTTTGTAGCTTTTAAATGTGTGGATATTAATGAGGAAGCCGAAAATGAATTCCCGTTAATCAGCACATAAATATCTCCCGTAAAATGTAAAGGTCTAGGGCCCCTAAGTCTCGTCTGTCTAAACCTGTAATATAACTTTCCTTCTTGTTTTCTGGTCCTTATTAAATTTTGAACAACAATTACAGGAGAAGCCAAACCAGACAGCACTTTTATACTATTAGGCGTAGTATTACTCATTAAAAATTTCAAGAACGGTATGCGACTATTCACTTCGCTATCTTCAATAAACTTATACTGTTTATTGGTTAAATGTGAATACAGATAGTCTATTTCGGCTATTCTACCACCACCATTATCTCTTAAATCTAAAATTAAATATTTCGTTTTTGCAGAATCCAACTTCGCAAAACTTTCCTTGTAGAACCGTTTGTAATTACCATTAGTAAACCCTCTTAGCTTCATATAAGCCACATCTTCGGCTTCCTCTACAAAACGAAAGTTTCGTGTATACGTTTTATACTTTTTTATAAAGCCGTGCATTCTGTTAAACTTTCGTTTCTTTTTAGCTGCTATGCGATTGGCTTTTTTTTCTGCGGAAGTTAACTTTACAGGTTTTACAATTTTAGTAGAATCTTTCTTCTTAGACTTCTTTTTCTTTTCTATTCGCCTCAAAGTTTTTATAAATAACGAGTCCTCATTTTTAAAGGTAACCCTTAAGCTATCTACATAACCTTTATCCTTGTAATAAAAACTGGAAAAACGGCGTCCCACATATCTGTTATGCAATGTGGTATTATAGCCATCTGATGAAAAACGTGTTTTATATACATCTATTAAATCTGAAACCAAATCGTCTTCAATTTTAACCACTTCGCAACCTACAACAGTAGAGTCCTTGCCTCTGGTGCTTTTAACCCAAAGTTTGTTTTGTAAGTATTCAAAATCTAAAGCATAAAATTCAAACTTACGCTTAAGCAACTGTTTTCGTTCCTTTTTTGTGTACCATTTATTTGCAGAACCCAACGAAATATGCCCCTGTTTCACCTGAGAAACTACAGGCGCTAGCTTTTTGTAAAATTCACGAGAATTAATGGGTGTTTTAATAGCTTCTTTTAAACTGTCGAATTTAAAATCTAAAACTTCTTTAGGAGTATATTGATATAATTTGGGATGATGTCTTTTTAATTGATTGTAAACCTTATCAATGTCTTCATGTAAATCTACTACGGGATGTAATTTGGTTATCTGTTCGTTATGGGTTTTAACGCTTGTACAAGACACTAAAATCAATACAACCAAAACTAATAAAACCGTTTTTTTCATCTGTTATTTTAATTCTACCCGCTAAAGTAAATGTATTTAATTAAATGAATAATCAATTAGTAATTCTTTAACGCCTAAATTAAAGAAGAATTCCTTTAGCCTTTACCTAGAGGTTTCTGTTGAAATTGTCATTCCCATGCTTGTGCTGAACTAGTTTCAGTAAAAACAGGAATCTAAATATAGAATTTTGATCTCTTAAAAAGATAAAATCAAGAGAAAACCTCAATAATACTATTAAGTGCCTCCCTATCTCTAGAGATTTTTTAATTTGTTTTTTTCGGTAACTACACGCACCAATAACTTCATAAAATTATGTAGTTTTGTGCTCCATGCAAAAAAACATTAACATACAAAACAAAAAAGCACGCTTTCAATATGAAATATTGGACAAGTACACGGCTGGAATTGTGCTAACCGGAACGGAAATTAAATCGATACGCAACAGCAGAGCATCCATAGCCGAAAGTTTTTGTGAGTTTAATGATCGGGGCGAACTTTTTGTTATTAATATGACGATTGAAGAATATGCTTTTGGAAACTATTATAACCATCGCCCTAAAGCAGAAAGAAAACTTCTATTAAACAAAAGGGAGCTTAAAAGTCTGCTAAAAGATGTTCAAAATAAAGGGCTTACCATTATCCCATTACGTTTATTTGTTAACGACAAAGGTTATGCTAAATTAGACATTGCCCTGGCCAAGGGTAAAAAACTGTATGATAAACGGGAAACTATTAAGGATCGTGACAATAAACGTGATTTAGATAGAATTAAAAAAAGCTATAAGTAATTCTCGGTTTTGCTAGAAGTGTATTCGTCACCAACATAAAAATCAACATTTGGCAGGGATTTTGATACAAAAATAAAATCGAAGATATATTTTTAAATAAAAAAGCTTTAACAGATTTAAGACCAACTTAAGTTTTCTTAGCTTATTAAGATTTACCATATTCAAGATGAAAAAAATCATATGCATTTTAGCACTGCTTGCAGTGGCCTTACCTTCACAATCTCAAGAAAAAGCAAAAGACTATTCAAAAAAAGTAAAAACCTTAGATGGTACAATAAAAACACTATACAGTGTTATTTCTGGCGAAAAGGGCGCTGAAAGAGATTGGGCTTTATTCAAGTTTTTATTTCAACCAAATGCCAAATTAATTCCAACCGGAAAAGACAAAGAGGGCAAACTAAAAGTACGTTTTATGTCTCCAGACGATTATGTAAAAAGCTCTGGGAAATGGTTGGTTCAAAATGGTTTTTTTGAAAAAGAAGTGCATAGAAAAGTGAACACCTTTGGCAATATTGCTCAAATATTCAGTACCTACGAGGCTTATTATAGTAAATCTGACAAAAAGCCTTTTATGAGAGGGATTAACAGTATCCAACTCTTTAATGATGGAAATCGTTGGTGGATTATCAATATTTATTGGGCTCCAGAAACCAAAGAAAATCCCATCCCAGGCCATTACCTCCCTATACAATAGATTATAATATAAAATATGAACAATTCCTTAAGATTAAACATAGCATTAACTGTTTTATTAATTACTGGCGTTTTTTCCAGCTTTGGACAAAAGCCAATAAAAGCAGTTCCCGTTTTTAAAGACGGACAAGCTCAAATCGTAGAGGGCTTTAAAGACCCTAGCAGATGGATAAGACACGATTTATGGGTAGAAACTACCTTCGATACCGATGGCAATGGTAAATTAGACCGTATGCACGTAGCGGTTACAAGACCTGAACAAACAGAAAGTGAAGGATTAAAACTTCCTATTATTTATATTTCGAGTCCATATTTTGCTGGTGTAGCACCACAGGTAAATGGGCTTTTTTGGAATGTAAAACATGAACTTGGTGAAGCTACAGAAGCACGTGTTCATGCCGAAGTAACTCGTGTTGGCGAACGTCCTATTATATCCAATTCCCATATAAGAAAATGGGTTCCAAGAGGCTATATTGTAGTACACTCGTCTTCTCCTGGTACCGGGCTTTCGCAAGGCGCACCAACTGTTGGAGGCGAAAATGAATCCTTAGCGTGTAAAGCGGTTATCGATTGGCTATGTGGTCGTGCAAAAGGTTATAAAACCCTAAACGGAAATGAAATTGTTACCGCCTACTGGTCTACCGGAAAAGTAGGTATGACCGGAACATCCTATAACGGTACGCTACCCGTAGCTGCAGCCACTACAGGTGTAGAAGGTTTGGAAGCTATTATACCGATTGCTCCAGTTACTTCATTTTACCAATACTACAGATCAAATGGCTTAGTACGATCTCCCGGAGGTTATTTAGGCGAAGATATTGATGTACTTTACGACTTTATACATAGTGGCGACGAGGCTAACCGTCCATATAATAATAAAACCGTTAGAGATACCGAAATGAAAAATGGCTTAGATAGAATTACAGGCGATTATAACGATTTCTGGGATACTCGTAATTTTATAGATGATGCCAAAAACATAAAAGCGGCCTTGCTCATGTCGCATGGTTTTAACGATTGGAACGTGATGACCGAACACAGTTATGAGTTTTACGCCAGAGCAAAAAAAGCTGGTGTTCCAACACAAATATTCTACCATCAAAATGGTCATGGGGGTCCTCCTCCTATTAAAATGATGAATCGTTGGTTCACACGTTATTTACACGGTATTGAAAATGATGTTGAAAACGACGCTAAAGCATGGATCGTTCGTGAAGATGACGAAATAGACGAGCCTACTGCTTATAAAGATTATCCAAATCCGGAAGCGTCTAGTGTAAAACTTTATTTAACATCTGGAGCTCCTAAGGCTGGTGGTTTGAGCGCTTCTAAAGTAAAGAAACAAGGAAAAGAAACCTTGATAGACGACTATTCGTTTTCTGGTAAAGATTTGGCAACAGCTGAGCTTTCGCAACATCGTTTACTTTATGTAACTCCAAAATTAACCAAGGATATTCATATTTCCGGAATACCTAAAGTCACTGTAAGGTTAGCCAGTAGCAAACCTGCTGCTAATTTATCCGTTTGGCTAGTATCACTTCCATGGAATGAGGAAAATGGCGCATCCATTACAGAAAACATTATTACTCGTGGTTGGGCAGATCCGCAAAACTATAAGTCATTAACTGAAAGCGAGCCTTTAAAACCTGGTAAGTTTTATGACATGTCTTTTAACTTAATGCCGGATGATCAGGTTATTAAAGCAGGGCAACAAATTGGTTTTATGATTTTTTCCAGTGATAAGGAGTTTACATTACATCCGAAAGCTGGAACTGAGTTGACAATTGATTTGGATGGTACAAACTTAACGCTACCTGTGGTTGGAGGTGCTAAGGCTTTTAATGGGGCTTTGGAGGAATAAAATCTTATTTAAACCTACATCAAACATGATGTTTCACAATCTAAATGGACAAAGAATTAGCATATTTAAAGACAAATATATTTAATGGTCTTAAAAATATGAATGATGGATTCGACTCAGAATCCATATATTATTTTTCAGAATCTGATTTTGAAATTGTGCTTGATAGGGTCGAAAAACACGGGATTGGAATTTATGGGATTGAACCTTGGCTAAATAGAACTTATTACGATGTCTTAGGTTTTGATGATTTCAATACCGTTCCAACCGATCCAAAATGGTATCGAAGAGCTTTCCAAGAATTTAAAAAAAGCGGCAAAGCATTATTGTACTCGGCCACTTATAAAGTTCCTAAAAAACGGCTTCCCTCATAAACACTCCGGGCACTCCTTCTTCAAGCTATAGGCAAAAAAATATATAAACTTTTAATTAAACGTTATCGTTCAATAAAAGATTATTTATATATTTGACGTTATTAAACGCTAACGTCTAATTATGCCAAAAATCATTGCCAAAAAAGAAGATTGGATAGCCCTAGGATACAAACTATTTGCCGAGCAAGGAGCTAAAGGCATTATAGTTGAAAAAATGGCCGCTAAGCTAAAAGTAAACAAGTCCAGCTTTTATTGGCATTTTAAAACTAAAAAAGACTTTATTAATGATATAATAGCTTTTTGGGTTTCCGCAGAGACCAATGAGATAATAGCAGCTACAGAAAACAAAAAAACAGGAAAAGAGAAATTTGAAAAACTCATAGAATTATCCTTTAAACAAGAACCTCATTTAGATTTTATTTTCTTCTTAAAAAGGTATGCCCTAAAAAACAAGAAAATCCAGTCGTTAATTGACGAAATTGACAAACAAAGAATTCAATACACAAAAACGCTATTGTTAGAAATGGGCTTTTCTGCAAACGAAGCAGAAATCAAATCAAACCTATTCTATAAATACCTAATCGGGTATCATGAAATGATACGTTACAAAAAACAAGATAAAAACTATGTAAACGATGTTAAAAAGGAACTTAGCCAATTTATAAATTATATAAGATGACAAAAACAAAAAATACGCTTTGGATCATTACAGGAATCATTAATGTAATAACACTATTTATTCACCTTATTGCAGGTCAAACCGATCTTATAGATCCATTTCTTAAAAGCGATATTAATTCTCAAATAAAAACAGAACTATTAGGCGTTTGGCATATGGTAACTATTATTCTGTTGGGTTCTTCCATTATCTATCTTAAATACGGAATCAACAATAAAAAGCATTTCGAGTTAATTTATTTCATAAGTTTCCTATACATTGCATTTTCACTCGCTTTTATACTTTCAAGTGCGTTCAGTTCGGTATTTGCACCACAATGGATATTATTACTACCAATAGGCGTATTGGGGATTATAGGAATTAAAAAATCGAGAAGAAATGCTTAAAATTGGCGGATACATAAATATAGTTATTGCTATAGCTCATTTAGTTGGATTAATATGGGCAGAGCAAATGTTCGAGGTCACGGGAATTGGCAAAGAAATGATTGCGCTAGCACAATCTCATTTTTCATTACCATATGTATTAACCATTTTTGTGTCAATCATTTTTTTTGTTTTTGGGCTTTATGGATTATCTGCCGATGGTAAATTAAAAGAACTCCCTTTTTTGAAACCTGCAATATTCATAATTTCCGGTATATATATTGTTCGCGGAATCGGTGAGTTAATATTCGATTTATCGAAACAGCAAGCAAATCCAATAGCCGAGACAATATACTCTCTTATCGCTTTAACCATAGGCATCTTGTTTCTAATTGGCGGATTAAAGAAATGGGCTTTTAAAAAAGAAAATGTATAAACCACAACTAATCTGTTATTAAAATGAACCCTATACCAACCCTAATAGAAAAGCTAAACAAGCAAAACTTATGGCATAAAACATTAGAGTTAAAAAGGAACGAATATTTAAAAGTAAAAGGTAGTATAGATACCAACTTGTATCTCATAGAAACCGGAGCTGTTAGAATTTTTGTCTTAGATGAATTTGAAGAACACACCATCAGGTTTGGTTACAAAAATAATTTAATAGCCGCGCTCGACTCTTTTTTAAGTGAAAAACCATCCGATTTATACATCCAAGCTCTAAAACATACTTCTGTAAAAGTTATGGATAAAGCGGCCTATATGAATTTTGTTTCAGAATCTGCAGAAAACACAAAAATATGGCAACATGTTTTAGAGAATTTTGCACTACAGCAAATGGAACGCGAACGGGATATTTTAACCACATCACCAGTTGAGAGATACAACCGTGTTTTAAAACGGAGTCCGCAACTTTTTCAGGAAATACCCAACAAGTATATTGCATCCTACTTAAGAATGACGCCTGAAACGCTTTCAAGAATTAAAAAATCTTAATTTCAATCAATATTTATATCGGCTTAAATTAAAACCTTTGTAAAAAAATCTTATGAAGGTTACATCAGAAGCATTAATTACAGAATTAATTGAAAAGACAAGGCAGAACATTAATCAAGTTGAAGCTCTTAGATTAAAACCAATTGAAGAACTCAACTGGAAAACGAACAAGGAGACTTGGAGTGTACTAGAATGTATTGAGCATTTAAATTTATACGGCGATTTTTATTTACCAGAAATAGAAGAAAACGTCTTAAAAAGCACGTTTAACCCCGAAACAAATTTTAAAGCTGGTTTTTTAGGTAATTATTTTGCCAAAAGCATGTTACCAAAAGAAAAGCTTAACAAAATGAAAACCTTTAAGGATAAAAATCCAAACGGTAGTAATCTGGATAAAACAACTTTAGAACGTTTTTTAGTACAACAAGAAAAAACGCTTGAGCTCTTACACAAGGCTAGAAAAGTTAGCCTTAACAAAACAAAAACAAGTATCAGCATCTCCAAACTTTTCAAACTAAAACTTGGCGATACTTTTAGAGTAGTTATTTACCATAACGAAAGACATATAGTTCAAGCAAAAAAAGCTCTGGAAAATTATAAATAGCATTTAAAAACAGGCTATTTTGTCATTCAGAGGGACTTGTGCTGAGCGGAGTCGAAGCGACCGAAGAATCTAAATTAGCGTAATAACAATATTGAGATTCCCAACCTGCTTGGCCAACAGGTTTATTTCATTCAGAATGAAACGTTTTAACTGCCTCCTTTTCTTTCCAATTAATTCTTATCCTCCAACAAAGGCACAAAACGAAATTCTCCAAACTCATGTTGCTCGAATTCCTTGGAGCCCTTTCTAACAAAAAGCGTCATAACTTGCACATCACCACCAACAGGAATAACAAGCCTACCTCCTACTTTTAACTGACTCAATAAAGGTTTTGGCACAAAAGGTGCACCTGCAGTAACAATAATACTATCAAAAGGCGCTTCGTCAATCAAACCTTTATAACCATCTCCAAAAACTAGCTTCTTAGCACGATAACCAAGCTTTGGCAAAAAATTACTGGTTTTTTTAAACAATTCTTGTTGGCGTTCAACGCTGTAAACCTTAGCTCCCAATTCGCACAAAACTGCTGTTTGGTAACCACTTCCGGTTCCTATCTCCAAAACCTTATCGCCTTTTTTAATTTTCAATAATTCACTTTGAAAAGCTACCGTATAAGGTTGCGAAATAGTTTGATCGGCTGCAATAGGAAAGGCTTTATCTTGATAAGCATGATCTAAAAAACCAGAATCCATAAATAAATGTCTTGGTATTTTGCCAATGGCATTTAAAACATTTTCATCTGTTATTCCTTTGGCCTTTACTACATTAACCAATTGTTGGCGTAAACCTTTGTGTTTAAAAGTATCTTTCAATGTTAGGGAAGTTTATTGAATGATAAAATTAGTCAAACATTTGCAAGATGAAAACAAAATAGGCAAAATTATTTCCAACATCAAATAAGCAAAAAATTAGCTCTAAATAATTAAATTCATGTTCTAAATATCTTATTTTTGTTGAAAATGTAAAATATATGCTTAAAGTTGGTGTACTTGGTGCTGGTCACTTAGGAAAAATTCATCTAAGACTCCTTAATCAATCCGAAAAATATAATCTTGTAGGTTTTTATGATGCTGATGAGACTAACGGTAATAAAGTAGAAACAGAATTCGGTTACAAATTTTTTAATTCTATAGAAGCACTTATTGATGCTGTTGACGTTGTAGACATCGTTACGCCTACACTCTCGCACTACGACTGTGCAAAACAGTCCATAGCAAAAGGCAAACATATTTTTATAGAAAAGCCCATAACGAATACCGTAGAAGAAGCCGAACACATAAGAGAACTTCTGGCAGAACACAATCTTCGCGGCCAAGTAGGACATGTAGAGCGATTTAATCCGGCATTTATTGCTGTAAAAGACGATATTAAATCACCCATGTTTATCGAATCGCATCGTTTGGCAGAATTCAACCCTAGAGGAACCGATGTACCTGTAGTGTTGGATTTAATGATTCATGATATTGATATTGTATTAAGTGTCGTAAATTCTAAAGTAAAGAACGTTTCGGCAAGCGGTGTTTCTGTAATTAGTGACACTCCAGATATTGCCAACGCACGCATTGAATTCGAAAACGGTTGTGTTGCAAATTTAACCGCCAGTAGAATATCGTTAAAGAAAATGCGTAAAGCACGTTTCTTTCAAAAAGACGCCTATATTTCTGTAGATTTCCTAGAGAAAAAATGCGAAGTCGTTAAAATGAAAGACGCACCGCAAAACCCTGGAGATTTTGATATGATACTACAAAATGCCGAAGGTGTAAAAAAACAAATCTATTTTGATAACCCTAATATTTCAGAAAACAATGCTATTCTCGATGAATTAGAAACGTTTGCTGATGCAATAAACTCTAACACTCCCCCAATCGTAACACTACATGATGGTACAGAAGCATTAAGAGTAGCCACTCAAATAATAAATTGTTTTTAAAAATATATACATGACAAACATTGCTGTTATAGGAGCAGGTACTATGGGGAATGGTATCGCTCATACATTCGCGCAAAGCGGTTTTAAAGTTCAACTTATCGATATTAGTGAAGCTTCACTAAAAAAGGGCCTGGAAACCATTTCCAAAAATTTGGATAGAATGGTTGCTAAAGAAAAAATCTCTGAAGCGGATAAAACCAATACGTTATCGAACATTACTACTTTTACAAGTATTCCAGAAGGCGTTGCTTCTGCCGATTTAGTTGTAGAAGCTGCTACCGAAAATGTAGATTTAAAACTAAATATCTTCAAGCAATTAGACGAAGCTTGTTCAAAAGACACCATTTTAGCTACAAACACCTCGTCAATATCCATTACACAGATAGCAGCGGTAACATCCAGACCAGATAAAGTTATAGGGATGCATTTTATGAACCCTGTACCTATTATGAAATTAGTCGAAATTATTCGCGGCTATAATACGAGTGATGATGTGACTAAGCGCATCATGGATATGTCGAAAACATTAGGTAAAGTTCCTGTAGAAGTTAACGATTACCCTGGTTTTGTAGCAAACCGTATTTTAATGCCAATGATTAACGAATCCATTGAGACCCTTTACAATGGTGTCGCTGGAGTACATGAAATCGATACGGTTATGAAATTAGGAATGGCACACCCTATGGGACCATTACAATTAGCAGATTTTATTGGCCTAGATGTTTGCCTATCGATACTTCATGTGATGTACGACGGATTTAAAAACCCTAAATACGCACCTTGTCCATTATTAGTAAATATGGTTAGAGCTGGTAAATTAGGTGTTAAATCGGGCGAAGGGTTTTATGATTATTCTGAGAGCAGAAAGGCTGAGAAAGTTGCTAAGCAGTTTTTGAAGTAGGGAGTTATTAGTGAGCAGTTTTCAGTTGGCAGTTTTCAGTTGGCAGTATTCAGTAATCAGTATTCAGTAATCAGTGATCAGTACTTGGTGAACAGTGATTCTTGTTCTGCTAGCATTTACCCTGTATTAGTTATCATTTAATCAAAATTCCAGTAATGAGATTTCAAGATTTATTGGCTTATAGAAAATCTTTTAATTTGGCAATGGAAATTTTTCATCTATCGAAACATTTTCCAAAAGAGGAAACATATTCACTCACCGACCAAGTTAGAAGATCATCCAGAAGTGTATGCGCCAATATATCTGAAGCTTATCGCAAAAGACTGTATCCCAAACATTTTACAAGTAAATTAACAGATAGTGATGCAGAAAACTCAGAAACCCAAACATGGTTAGAGTTTTCGTTGCATTGTGAATATATTTCAAAAGAAACTTACAATAACCTTATGACTGAAAGTAGTGAGGTTGGTAAGTTAATTAATTATATGATTCAAAATCCAGGAAAATTTGGGTGCAATCAGAAAACTAGTGATCAGTAATCAGTGGTCAGTTGGCAGCAGTACTGAACACTGATTACTGAATACTGATCACTGAACACCGAACACTGAACACTGAACACTGAACACTAAAACATGGCAAAAATAATCCCCTTTAAAGCAGTAAGACCAACACGAGACAAAGTAAGTCTGGTTGCTGCTCGTTCGTATCAAACATACACCCTAGAAGAACGTGAATCCAGAATGGGTTATAATCCATTTTCATTTTTACATATTATAAATCCGGGTTATAAATATCATAAAGCTATTTCCGGAAAGGAACGTTACAACTTGGTAAGAAACAGGTATCTGGAATTTAAAGAAGATGGCATTTTTACCCAAGATGAAAAACCAAGCTACTATGTGTATAAAATTGTAAACAGAGAAGGTCACGTTTTTTCTGGAATAGTAGCTGCTGCCAGTTCTGAAGATTATGAAAAAGACATTATAAAAAAGCACGAAGATACTATTGAATATAGAGAAAATGTATTTAAAGACTATTTAAAAACTGTTGGTTTTAATGCGGAACCTGTACTCCTAACCTATCCGGACAACACTATAATTGCTAACATCATTTCTGAAGTTCAAAAAGATAGATCAGAATACGAATTTACTACCACATACAGAGACACCCATTATTTATGGAAACTCGACGATCCGGAATTGGTTAATCAAATTAGTAGTGCCTTCGAAAAAATTGAAACCATATATATTGCAGATGGGCATCATAGGTCGGCTTCCTCATGTCTACTCTCTAAAGATTTGAAATCTGAAAACGACACCCATACTGGAAACGAACCTTATAATTACTTTATGAGTTACCTTATTCCCGAATCGGATTTAAGAATTCATGAATTCAACAGGTTGGTTAAAGACTTAAATGGGCTAACCAAAGAGGCTTTTTTAATAAAGCTTGATACCATGTATCGCATTGAAAATAGAGGTCACTCGTTATATAAACCAACTCGTAAACATCATTTTAGTATGTATCTTGATGGTGAATTTTATTCTTTATTTCTCAGAAAAAGTAATTATGAGTTTAGTGACGCTTTAGAAGCCTTGGATACTCAAATTCTTTACAAAACTATCCTAAGACCTATCCTTGGTATTTTAGATGTACGCAACGACACCCGTATAGACTACTCACATGGTAAAAATGATTTAATTACCATAAAAAATAAAGTAGATAGTGGTGAATTTCAAGTTGGTTTTGGTTTAGTTCCTATTACGGTTGAAGAAATAAAAGCTATAGCAGACAGCAACTTAACCATGCCACCTAAAAGCACATTTATTGAACCAAAATTACGAAGTGGTGTTACTATCTACGAATTTTGATATATTAGCATAAATTTGATCTCCCCTTTCTATCAAAAAAAGATTTAAATGAACGCAACCGAAACTATTCTATTAAACTTCTCCGAAATTAGAAGAAGAAGTATAAAATTATGGCAAGGCATTTCTAAAGAACACTTGCATTGGAAACCAGACGACAAGGCTTTTTCAATAATAGAAATGATAAGACATGTACTGGAAGGCGAACATTTATTTCATAAAATCATTGAGAACAGAGGCAACTTAGGGACTTATAAATCCCCTTGGCAAGATTTGCCATACAGTGATATTGAAGCAGAACTTAAGTTTGCAGAACCTTACAGAAAAGATTTTATTAACATGATCGAGAGTCTTAGTCCATCAAATCTGGAACAGATTAGGGTTGAACGTACAGAAGTTGGACAAAGCAAAACACTAGGCGATTATCTTAACCGCATAGCGTATCATGAGGCAGTACACACCGGACAATTACTAAGCTATTTAAGAGCTGCTAATATAGATAGACCCAAAATTTGGGATTAATTTTCACTTAATAATGAGCATACAACAAAATCTTCAAAGTATAAAATCATCATTACCCGAACATGTTACACTTGTTGCCGTATCTAAAACGAAACCCGTAAGTGACTTAATGGAAGCTTATAATGCGGGGCAACGTGTTTTTGGAGAAAATAAAATCCAGGAAATGGTGGATAAATATGAAGTTATGCCAAATGATGTAGAATGGCATATGATCGGACACGTACAAAGCAACAAGGTGAAATATATGGCGTCCTTTGTTCGTTTAATTCATGGCGTAGATAATTTTAAACTCTTAAAGGAAATTAACAAACAAGCGACAAAACACGATAGGGTTATCGATTGTTTGCTTCAAATAAAAATTGCATCAGAAGATTCTAAATTTGGAATGACTCCAGAAGAAGCTTCAGAAATAATAAAATCGGAAGCCTTTTCAGAATTAAAAAATATTAGAATAGTCGGGCTTATGGGTATGGCTACATTTACTGATGACGAAAATCAGGTAAAAAAAGAGTTTGACTATTTAAAAAACGCATTTGAAAACTTAAAGTCCATAAAAAAGGATAACTGCCTGTTAAACACGGTGAGTATGGGCATGAGTGGCGATTATAAACTAGCTATTAATTGTGGAAGCACTATGGTTAGAGTTGGAAGTAGTATATTTGGAATAAGAAATTATAGTTAATACAGACTATTAAGAAGTAGTGAGACAAAATAACCTACCCATTAAAGCTTCTTAGTAAGACAGATTACCTTTAACCAAAAAAGTATTAGAATAATAACACCTAAAGCAAACAAATAAACGCCTAAATATTTTTTGTACGCAATATTAGACATAGAAACTACCGGAGGTAAATACAACGAAGAAGGTATAACAGAAATTGCAATTTATAAACATGACGGACATCAAATTACCGATCAATTTATTAGCCTTGTTAATCCAGAACGCGACATACAGCCATTCGTAGTAAACCTAACCGGTATAAACAATAATATGCTGCGCAATGCCCCAAAGTTTTACGAAGTAGCCAAACGCATTGTAGAGATTACAGACGATTGTATTCTAGTGGCACATAACGCACAGTTCGATTACCGCATTTTAAAAACAGAATTTAGCCGTCTGGGATTCGATTTCGAAAGGAAATCGCTCTGCACTGTAGAGCTGTCAAAAAACTTAATTCCAGACCAACCCTCATATAGTCT
This sequence comes from Flavivirga eckloniae, assembly GCF_002886045.1. Lineage (NCBI taxonomy): Bacteria > Pseudomonadati > Bacteroidota > Flavobacteriia > Flavobacteriales > Flavobacteriaceae > Flavivirga > Flavivirga eckloniae. The sequence goes on from NZ_CP025791.1 coordinate 717,101, forward strand.
GGGCAAATTAGTTAGATCTCTTGGTATTCCGGTTACAGATAGGCATCGTGCTTCTGGTGATGCATTAGCCACAGTAAAACTCTTCAAAATGCTTTTAGATAAAGATTCCTCTAAAAGTATTATCAAAGAATCCATACGATTAAATCCGAAGCACCAATTAGAGCCAAAACATATAGATATTATAAAAGAATTACCTGCCGTTACAGGTGTTTACTACATCCATAAAGCCAATGGTGATATTATTTATATAGGAAAGAGCAACAATATAAAAAAACGCATCAATCAGCACTTCACAAACACGAATCCGAAATCCAAAAAAATACAAGCTCAGGTTAGCACGGTAACCTACGAAGCTACGGGTAGTGAGCTAGTTGCCCTTTTAAAAGAAAATGAAGAAATAAAACGTGTTAAACCCATACTAAACCGAGCCTTGCGACGATCAAGCTTTACGCACGCCTTATACAGTTTTGAAGACGAAAACAATTATATTAATTTAAAACTTGATATTGCTGACGGACGTAAAAAACCGATCACGACTTTTAACAATAAAAAAAGTGGTAAAAGCTTTATAGTTAGAGCTATTGAAGAATACAAATTATGCCAAAAACTAACAGGCATCTATAAAACCAAAAGCAGCTGTTTTAATTACGACGTAAAAACATGCGAAGGCGCCTGTATTCAAGAAGAACCTGCAGAATCTTATAACAAAAGGGTTGAATTGTTCCTATCGAAGAACAGTTATGCCAACAAAAACATGGTTATTATAGACAGAGGGAGAGACATTGACGAACGCAGTGCTATACTAATTGAAAATGGTGTATTTAAAGGCTTAGGTTTCGTTAATCTTAACTATCAAATAACCAATATAGAAGTTCTTGAGTCTATTATAACCCCTATGAATAATAATAGGGATACACAACACATCATTCAAAGTTATTTACGCAAAAACAAAAAAGTAAAACAAATCATATTTGACAAATAATGAAGCAAATTATCTACCTTTATTTATTTCTCTCTAGCCTAGCACTTTTTTCACAATCAAATTTCAATTCCCAACATTACAAGGTTACTTTAGGTGATCTGGAAACAAACACTTTCGAAAAAGATTCCACAGCCAATGCCCTAACCATATACGAACTTGGAAATAGTTATGTAGATAGATATGACTATGATTTAAGAACCGAAATAAAGCAAAAAATAAAAATATTAAACAAAGAAGGTTTTGATAAAGCTAATGTTTCTATTCACCTCTATAACAAAGATGACAGAAAAGAAAAAGTAGATAACATCGTGGCAACCACCTACAATCTGGTAAATGGAAAAGTAACCAAAACAAAACTACTTGAAAAAGATATTTTTAGAGAGAAGTATGACGAAAACCACACTCTGGTAAAATTCACTTTACCCAATATAAAACCAGGATCTGTAATAACTTATAGCTACAAACGTATCTCTCCTTTTATGTTTAAATACGAAGGATGGCGTTTTCAAAGCGACATCCCAACGTTGTACAGCGAATACAGGACAAGTATACCGGGAAACTGGTTTTATAACATAAAGTTAGTAGGGGGCAAAAAATTGACCACGAATACATCGAAAGTAGAAAAACACTGTCTGGAAAGTTCCAGAGGCGGCTATTCCGATTGTGGAGTTAGTGTATATGCCATGAAAGACATACCTGCTTTTATAGAAGAAGACTTTATGACTACTAGAGATAATTATTTAGCAAGGGTAGAATATGAATTGCAAACATTTAAAAGCTTCGATGGCATAATACATAATTATGCAAAAACATGGAAAACTGTCGATAGAGAATTTAAGACAGATAAAGATATAGGGAAACAGTTAAGAAAATCAATAAATTTAGAAGACTTTTTGCAGCCTGAAGTTATTAACGAAAGTGATATGCTTAAAAAGGCAAACAGTATTTACAGCTACGTTCAAGAAAATTATATATGGAACGGAGATTATAAAATATTTCAGGATGTCTCTATTAAAAATCTAATTAAAAGTAAATCGGGCAACGTATCGTCCATAAACATTTTACTCCATAATTTATTAAAAGAGTCTGGAATAAATGTAAAACCTGTTTTATTATCAACCAGAAATAATGGGTTTGCCACAAAAGTTTTTCCAGTTATTTCAGACTTTAATTATATAATCGTTCAGGCAACCATAAACGATAAAATCTACTATTTAGATGCTACAGATAAATACCTGAATTTTGGTGATATTCCCTTTAGATGTTTAAACGGCTATGGCAGGCTTATGGATTTTAAAAAAGGCAGCGAATGGATAGACATAAAACCAAGCCGACCTTCGAATGTGCTTTATAAGGTAGAATTGAATTTTGATGAAAACGAAACACTCTCTGGTGATGTCGCCTCAAGACGAACAGGATACCATGCTTTAAACTATAAAAAATCATATTACCAAAACAAAGATGCCCATTTGCTAAAGCTTGAAAATGAGTTTCCTTATATTGATATTTCAGATTTTAAGGTAACAGACAAAGATATAACCAGCGAGGAATTTAATGAATCTTATCACATAGAATATAATTACGAAGACACTGGAGACCATATCTATTTAAACCCTTTCTTTGTTGTCTTTTTTAATGAAAACCCTTTTAAACTTCAAGAAAGAACCTACCCTATCGATTTTGGTTATAAAGACACTTATTTCTATTCGCTTAAGCTCAATTTAAATGACAACTACAGCATTGTTGAAATGCCTAAAGAAAGAAGTATAGCCTTACCCAATAACGCCGGCCGTGTGCTCTTCTCAACTAAGTTTGCAGGCAACAGTTTAGTTATGATGATGAAAATAAACTTTAACCAAGCCATTTACGAACCAGAATATTATCAGGCCTTAAAGGAGTTTATGAGCAAAATTGTAACTATTCAAACGAATTCAATACTACTTATTAAGAAAAAGTAATCTATCTTTCTTACATTTGAATACATGGATAAACCAAAAAAAAGACATTGGAAAATTAGACTTCATGATGTTATTTATGAAGCAGATACCCGTGTAGGCAAGCTTTTTGACATTATTTTACTTATTACAATTATAGCTAGTATTATACTCGTAATGCTAGAAAGTGTTAAATCTTTCGATGCTAAATACCATAACTTCCTCAACATATCAGAATGGGTCATTACCATACTATTTACTATTGAATATATTGCCAGAATTATTACGGTAAAAAAGCCGTATAAGTATATTACCAGCTTTTATGGTATTGTGGATTTATTGGCGACCATCCCAAAATATATATCGATAATCTTTGGAGGCGTACATGCCTTAGCAGCGTTAAGGGCATTACGATTGTTACGTATATTCAGGATTTTAAAATTAGCACGCTATTTAGGAGCATCCAACACCATAGCTAAAGCTCTAAGAGCTAGCCGTGTAAAAATATCCGTCTTTCTTTTTGCTGTAATAATCATTTCCATTATTTTGGGAACTATCATGTATTTAGTTGAAGGCGATGAAGCTGGCTTTAAAAGTATTCCAACCAGTGTGTATTGGTGTATTGTAACGCTTACTACAGTTGGATATGGCGATATTTCGCCCGTAACTCCACTCGGACAGTTTATAGCTTCAATAGTTATGATATTGGGTTATGGTATCATAGCCGTACCCACTGGAATTGTATCTGCAGAGTATGTTTCGCAAAGTAAAGCTAGTAAAGAACAAGATAAAGATATACCGTTAAATTCTAAATCTTGTGTAAATTGTATAGCAGAAAAGCATAAAGATGATGCCGAGTTTTGCTATAAATGTGGGCATAATTTACATGATGAATAAAACACTTATTTCCATAGTTGGTCCTACAGCCATAGGAAAAACAGCATTAAGTATAAAATTGGCAAATTATTTTAATACTGAAATTATTTCTGCCGACTCCCGACAGTTCTTTAAAGAGATGCATATTGGAACCGCAGCTCCTACTCACGACGAACTAGCAGCTGCCAAACACCATTTCATCCATCATAAATCCATTAAGGATGGCTATAATGTTGGCGCCTTTGAAAAAGATGCCATCAGTACTTTAAATATACTTTTTAAAACCTATGATACTGTAATTATGGTTGGTGGTTCCGGATTGTATGTTGATGCTGTTACTAAAGGTCTGGATGATTTTCCAGAGATTGAAAGCAGTATTCGAGAAACGCTTAATAACGACTTAAAAACAAAAGGGCTACTACAGTTACAAGAACAATTAAAACAGCTGGATCCTACGGCTTATAACACTATTGCTATAGACAACCCACATCGTGTTATTCGCGCTTTAGAAATTTGCATCGGTACAAGCAAACCATATACCTCTTTTTTAAGAAAAGGAAACATAAAGCGGACTTTTAAAACGGTTACTGTTGGGCTTACTGCGGAAAGAACAACCATATACAACCGAATTAATAAACGGGTAGATATCATGATGCAAGAAGGTTTATTAGATGAAGTTAAAAACTTAGAGTCTTTTAAAAATCTTAACGCCTTAAACACGGTAGGTTACAAGGAATTATTTAATTATTTAAATGATGAATGGACACTTGATTTTGCTGTTTCTGAAATAAAAAAGAACACGCGGCGTTTCGCAAAACGACAGTTAACCTGGTTTAAAAAGAACGAGGAAACCATGTGGTTTGATTTTACAACACCAGTAGAAGAAATTATTAGCGATATAAACAAAAGTATTAGTTTTAATAATGATAATTCCTGAAGACGCTTTAAATAATCCCGTTTGGTTCTCATTAACCGATTGCCATTTTAATCAGGCTATCGATTACGGTGACGTGAAATTTTTTCATCCCGATTACGGACCATTTGGAGCTTTTATAAATAATGCAGATACTAGCGCTGCTATAGAAGAATACGCGAAATTAATCGATGAATTTTTTATAGTTGGCGACAAGCCCAAAATGCCTCCGCATTTTGACGCTCCTATTGAGTATATAGGTTTACAAATGATTATATATAATCCTATAAACTATCCTATTATGGAGGCTATTGTAGAACTAACAGAGTCTCATTACAACGACTTAATTGGTTTAGTAAAACTGGTATATCCCGAATATTTTAAGTCGAAAACCAATAAACTAGGTCGGTATTACGGTATATATAAAAATGAAAAGCTAGTTGCGGTAACTGGAGAGCGTATGCAAACCAATAATTTTACTGAAATTAGTGCGGTAATAACACATCCCGAACACACAGGTAAAGGGTATGCAAAACAACTTATTACACATACTGCCGACGAAATATTTAAAAAAGGGAAAACTCCGTTTTTACATGTAGATCAAACCAACCTTGGTCCAATACAGTTATATAAAAAACTAGGATTTATTACAAGAAGAAAATTTAGTTTCTGGAAAATACATCGTAAAAAACAATGAAGATTATGGTAATACAATACTTGTATTAATGCATAGTCACTTTACTATATTTGGCATTTATAACAATGCTCTTTCCACTAGCTAAACTGCCTGCAGAGAAATTAGAAGTATTATTACTAATTTGTTTTTTGGGGTAACTTACGTGCGAACGGTTTCCTTTATACTGAAAATTATAATCTACCTTAGGCAGTTTAATAACAGCATTACTATTTTGAATTATAATATTTAGATTAGAAAACGTATCTCCTATATCTAAAATTTTCAAATCGCCAATATTACCATCTATAATGGCACTTCCCGACAAATGCTGTATTGTAGTATTGGATGAATTAGAGTTTAAAACCAGATGTTTTACATGATCCAATGCAACATGATCCGTATAACGAAGGTTTAATTCCCCTAAATTCCAATACACTACACTAACTGGCGAATACGAAGCATTAATGGAAGTTCCACTTCCATTAATGCTATGTGCTGTAAACTTTGTATGCGATAGCTCTGCTTTTAAATCATCAACATTAGCAGCAAATTCAATTTCACCATGTCTAACATTAACCTTTAGCTTCGCTTTTTTGGGCATTTTAATTTTAATAGTCTTTTTAACCTTGGATTTAGATTCTTTATTAACCAATCTTTCCACTAAAACTCTCCTATTGTTCGCTAATGCCTCTCGTTTTTCAGCATGTCTTTTTCTTTCTTCAATATGCTTTTTTCTTTCTTCAATATGTTTTTTTCTTGCTTCAATATGATTTTTTCTTTCTTCAATATGCTTTTTTCTTTCTTTAATATGTTTTTTTCTTGCTTCAATATGATTTTTCCTTGCTTCAATATGTCTTTGGCGTTCCTCTATACGTCTCTGGAGTGCCTTTTCGCGCCCTTGTTGCCTTCTTTCTATTTGTTCTGATTTAGCTTCAATACGTTCGGCTTGTCTTTCCATTCTTTCTGCAAAACGTTCAGCCCATTCTTCCATTTGTTCCCCATACGTTTCTTCCCATTTCCCATCATATTTCTTGGCCCATGCCTCTATTTGCTTACTATACTTCTCACCCCATTCTTTTCCAAATTCTAGTCCCCATGCTTCCATTTTTTTCGCATAGTCTTTACCATATTGCGATTCGAATTTTTGAGTGTATTCTTCTAAATACTTTTCGCCATCTTTCTTATAAGCATTATAATCGAAGTGAATACTATTAACATCTTCCGGTAATTCAGGAAGCGGAGGCAATTCGGGAAGAGGTGGCAATTCTGGAAGCTCCGGCAATTCTGGAAGTTCCGGAAGTTCTGGCACTTCAACATTTATATCAAAGTTTAAATGTTCAAGTTCAGGAATATCTGCCAACTCAAACTTTAATTCTTCCAATAGCGCATGTACAGCCTCATCATCACCATGCCCAACACTATAAACCCAAGTATTAGTCCCTGACCCCTTTGCTTTTATCTCCACTTGTTTATTCGATGCATCAACATCAACATTCCAAAGCTCTAAAGCATTTTCCAAGGCTTCTTTACTTAAACCATCACCTTCAATATATGCCTCAATTTCGATAACATCTTTATTCCATGTATCAATCACCACATTACAATGACTCGTGTTTAAATCGATTGTAACGTCCTTATCTACCTTAATAGATTGGGATACTTTAGTCAACTTTTGCTGTGCCACCAAACCTCCTGTAATAAGAAAGCTTAAAGCAAAAAGTTTGATCTTTATAATTAACTTGTTCATTTTTTGATTTTTTAGATTGACGACTCTACTTCTTCAGTAATATTATCAGAAGTATTTAATTCTTTTAATTGTGCTCTTAAGCGATACAAAAGATTTAAACGAAACTTTAAATTGTCAATTAATGCATTTACTGTTAACTCGCTAGGTCCAGACTCGGTTAATTCTTCCGATAGGCGTTTATACTCCTTATCAAGTTCATCCAATTGCTGTAAATACCCATCAAAAAGATCTTTGGTTTCCGAAGTGTATTCTATTTTAGATAATTCTAAATTAATACTTGCCAAATAATAATCTTCAACTTTTTTAAGTCCTGGCGAAACATCTCCAAGGGTTTTTGTTTCATCAATATTGGCCTTTACCACCTCTATAGGTTTATCTGGCTCGGGTTGAAAATATTTAAAAGCACCAAAACTCAAACCTATAAGCAATACAACACTTGCAGCCATATACATCCAATTAAACTTGGGTTTGCTCGCTACCGGCATGGCCTCATCTAACTTTTCAAGAAATCGTTGTTGATGGTTTTTAGGCATTTTTTCATGCGTCACTTTATCATTTTTAAATAACTCTCTAATATCTTGTGCCATCTTTTGTAAGTGTTAACAGTTCTTGTAGTTTACTTTTACCTCTGGATAATTGTGTGCGTGATGCGACTTCTGAAATATTCAAAATCTCCGAAATTTCCTGATGATCGTATCCTTCAATTAAATAAAGCATCACAACATATTGATACTTATCCGGTAATTCATTAATTGCTTTTTTTACATCGTTTAATGTAATTGCATCATCTACCAACCATTCGTCGTTTTGTGTAGTATCGACCACTTTTAGGTGCACCTCATCTAACTCAACAAGTTGTTGTTTTTTAGATTTTAATAGGTCTATACTTTTATTAACAACAATACGTTTTAACCAAGCCCCAAAAGTAACTTCGGCCTTAAATTGATGTAATTTGGCAAAAGCCTTAATAAAAGCTTCTTGCACAACATCTTCGGCTTCAGCAGTATCCTTTAAAAATCGTTTGGCAACAATATACATCCCATCGCAGTACTGGTTGTATAACTGCAATTGTGCCTTGCGATTGTTTTGTTTACATTGTTCAATAATGTCAACTTGAAACATGCTAATTTTACTTTTGGTTTTAAGTTAGTTCGTTTAAAAGACGATAAAAAAAATGCAGTGTTGCAAAAAAATATTTTTTTTTATTATTTGGGTTTATTTAAAATCTTAAAAATGGTTAAAAAAAACCTCCTTTTTTAATAATCATTACTTTTTAAAGTATATTTATATCCGAAAAAAACCTCTCGTATGAACACTTTCTTAAAACGTATATTGTTTTTTCTATCTATAGTAGCACTAGGTCTATTTTTATATTCGTTTTTTGTTGAAAATATTTTTGCACAACGTTTAAGTCCTAAAGATATAGTAGAATTTAAACTTAATGATTTAAAATTAGAGGTATTTTATAACAGACCTTCCAAAAAAAACAGAGCGATTTTTGGAGCTTTAGTGCCTTTTGATCAGGTATGGCGTACAGGTGCAAACGAAGCTACTACGTTTAAAACCAATCAACCTCTTGAAATACAAGGTAAGTTGTTACCTATGGGTAAATATACGCTTTGGACGGTTCCTAAGGATACAACATGGACAGTCATGTTTAACTCTAAACAATATACATGGGGTGTTGATTCTGACATGAAACCTATGTGGAATCCTGATTTTGATGTTTTAAATATTGAAATCCCAGTTCAGAAATTAACTTCTACGGTTGAGCAATTTACTATTGCTTTCGATAATTCTACCGACAATTTGTTTTTAACCATGGCATGGGATGATGTAAAAGTTGCTGTGCCGCTTAAGTAAGTTTTCTTTTTTTAGTTTTCAGTAAACAGTGTTCAGTGGCAGTACTCAGTAACTGTGAACAGTATTTCTTTGCGTCTTTGCGCCTCTGCGAGGAAAATAACAAACTAAATAAAAATAGAGTGCAAAGCATTTAACATTGAATAAACAGTATTTATTTTTAAGTAAACTTATTTATTTCTGAGTAAACAATATTCAATTAACAATATTCATCACTAGCAAACAGTAAACCTTCGCGACTTTGCGCCTCATCAAAATATTTCACAAATAAACAATAAATAAATAGTACTCAGTGTTTGTAATTGAAGGTAGTAATCCCGTAACTTTATCAAATAAAATAGTAATTTAGACAAACATTTGTTTACTCGTGGCCAAGGAGAAAAAATCTGCACTTAAAGAAAAAAAAGGAAGTTCGGTTTCGGAAATTACCAATCTATCCAGTATAGAGTCTATTAAAGAGAAGCGCAGATCTAAAATTAATACAGATACTTTAGTTTCATCTATTTTAAATAAAGACATTACAGCCTTAAGTAGAGCCATTACTTTGGTTGAAAGCAAAAACCCAGCGCATTTAGAAAAAGCGAACACTATAATAAAAGCATGTTTACCCCATGCAAACAAATCTATTCGTATTGGTATTACAGGGGTTCCCGGAGTTGGAAAAAGTACCTTTATTGAAACCTTTGGCAAGCACCTTACTGCTAAGGGTAAACGTATTGCTGTTCTAGCTATAGACCCTAGCAGCTCGCTTACAAAAGGGAGTATTTTAGGTGATAAAACCAGAATGGAAGATTTAGTAAAAGATGATAATGCTTTTATACGTCCGTCTGCTTCTGGAGATTCTTTAGGTGGCGTAGCCAGAAAAACTAGGGAAACCATAATTTTATGTGAAGCCGCAGGGTTTGATGTTATTATTATTGAAACTGTTGGGGTTGGTCAAAGTGAGACCACAGTGCATAGCATGGTGGATTTCTTTTTGCTATTGAAACTAGCTGGTGCTGGAGACGAATTACAAGGTATTAAACGAGGCATTATAGAAATGGCCGATGCTATTGCCATTAATAAAGCAGATGGCGATAATTTAAAACATGCCAAACTCGCTAAAATAGAATTTAACAGAGCGCTTCACCTCTACCCAGAAAAAACTTCTAACTGGCAACCTAAAGTAATGGTTTGTAGTGCGCTTAAAAATGAAGGTATTCATGCTATCTGGGAATTGATTTTAGAGTATGTAACCATGACTTCTAAAAACAATTATTTTAATGAGAAGCGCCATGAGCAGAACAAATTTTGGCTTATCCAAACCATAGAGGAGCAATTAAAATCTGACTTTTTTAATCGTTCGGACATCAAAAAAGAACTGGAAAATCAATTGTATCTTATTGAAACCAATCAAACAACACCGTTTGCTGCTGCCGATTATTTATTGGGACTAAAAACTAAATAATCTGTCTTTTATAAAAAAACGAGGCTGAATTCTCTAAGTTAAAAACCCTAGGAATTCAGCCTCGCTTAAGCGATTAACCAAAGCTATTGGCCCTCTAGCACCAATAACATATGTACGAACAAATGGTTAATCTTATTATTTAACAATCTTTGTTGTTACGGCTACTTTTGATGGTTCAAATAAATCATCACTATCATTATCGTTATACATTCTGGTGTAAAAAACAGCAGTTGTTTTATAGGTTTCTTCCGGAAAATATTGAAATACGCGCACATTTATACTGGCACTTTCTCCAGGTAATAATCCGCCACTTGGAAGCTCTCTGTCCACAGTAATTACATTTGTTGGAGGGGTTGTAACCGGGCTTATATCTTCATAAGTTGTCGCTTTTTGAAAATTGATTATTTGATTCCCTACATTGATCCATTTTGTTACACCTGTAAAATATCCAGGGCTTCCTTCTGTTGCGTCTGGCGTTGTAACTGATGGCATTTCTATCTTAACTGGATTAACAACATCTACTATAACTTTGATTAATTGTACCTTTTCATTGTCTTTATCTTTAATTGCCAGAAAAAATGGCTTGGGGTATTTAAAATCGAAACTAGGGTTGCCATCAGGATATTTCTCATTCATATCTCCCGACGATAGCGAGGAGTCTTGGCTATAATACAAATTAGACCCTTCGTAAGTAATGGTTGGAACTAATTTGGTGAAATCGGTTCCTACTGGAACTATAAGATATACTTTTTCGTAACTTGGGTTAACGTCTGCTCTTCTGGAAATTGTAATATCGTTAGGTATGACACCCTTATTTTTACTTTCTTCAAATGTAAAGCTTGTTAGTTTTAAAGTCTCCAGAACAGGTGGCTGCTCCTTAATAACGCTAACATTGTAATGTAATAAGGCTTCTTTATCTCCCCCTACTTCACTAATTGTAAATACGTGTGTTTTATTGCCTTCAAAAGACAACGCAATATTATTAGGTGACATACTAAACTTACTCAGGTTTAGCTCTTCTGAAGTGATAGATATGTGCACTTCATCTAAAGAAGTTGTACTTGGTACAGTTATTTTAATATTCCCATAAGCTACTTCCTCATTATCTACAATTTCAGGGTGTTCCAGTTCCATCCCTGTCCGTTTTATAAATGTTAATCGAAAATCTTTAAGTTTAGCCTCTTCTATATTGAGAGATGTGTTAATGTTTTCGTCGCTAGAATCGCAACTCATTATAAAAAGCGTAGAAAACAATATAGCTCCTATACTAAGCAATTTAATAGTTCTTCTCATTTATTTTTAAATTGAACATGAAATACAAACCTATTAAACGATGGTTCTATTAAGAAATTAATATGGTGAACCGTATGATTCAATATGGTGAATGTATTCAAATTACGGGTGAGTAAAATTTGCTTTAGTTATTTTTATGCCATATTGAACTTAATGGTGTAACATGCGCCCGGATTGGAAATAATATCCACGGTACCTTTAATTTGTTTTGTGAGCCCCTGTATGAGCTGCATCCCTAAAGACTGGCTATTCTCTACTTTAAAGTCTTCCGGAAAACCAACACCAGTATCTTGTATAGTAAGCACACATTCATTTTCATTTTTTGAAGCTTTAATACTAATATATCCGCTGGAGTTGTCCTGGAAAGCATATTTAATACTATTAGCAATTATTTCATTAACAATTAAACCGCAAGGCACTAATCGATCCATGCTAAGATCGATATCGTCTATTGTTGTCGTTATTTTTATGTTCTGTTTCGGTAGATCGTAACTCGTATTAAAATAGGTTAATAAATTATCAAGATAGGATTCTAAATTTATTAACGATAAATCACTGGATTTATACAACTTTTCATGTATAATGGACATGGCTTGTATTTTATCTTGAATCTCCTGCAATATTTCAACTGAGCTTTTATGACTCCCAAACTTATGTTGAAGTCTTAATAAACTTGATACAATCTGTAAATTGTTTTTAACCCTATGATGTACTTCTTTTAATAGTATTTCGCGATCTTTTAAAGTTTGAGATATCACTTTATTTTTTTCTGCCAGAGTCTTATTGTTCGTTTGTTTATTTTTATAAGCATAAAATAGTGTTACTAGAATTATTATCAATGCCACAACCCCTATTATTAATATGGTTTGTGCTCTACGCTGGTTTTGATTCTCTAACGACTTAATTCTGTTTTCATTAGTTAGCAACAAAATTTCCTTTTCTTTACTTTCTAAATCGAATTTTGCCTGAACTTCTTTTAGTTGTTTATCCTTTTCTTTGGTAAACAATGCATTTTCTGCTTCGTTATATTTTAATAGATACTCGTAACTTTTCTTGTAATCTTTTTTTCGATGTGTATATTTATGTAGCGCCTCATAAACTTTGGATAATTGAGGTGAGGCATTTGTTTTTAAAGCTTGAGTAAGTGCTTGATTATAATTCGATTCTACAGATTGGGTATCTCCAAGCTTTTCATAGATTTCTGCTAGTGTGAGGTATGTTCCTATATTGTTTTCTGTATATCCCGTTTTTAAGCGTATTTGCAATGCTTCATTAGAGTACTTTAATGCATCTTTATACTTTTTCTCTTCTAAACTTATTCGAGACAGGTTACTTAAACCAGATATGAGGATTCTATGGTAGTTAGATTTTTCTGCTATTTCAACAGATTTATTTATAAAGCTTTTTGCTTTTTCAAAGTCCTTTTGCCTCATATACAATTCGGCAACAGCTCCCAGAATATGTGATCTAAACTGATAATTTTCGTTTTTTTCTGAAAGTTTTAATGCTTTGTTATAATACAACAGGCCGTTCTCATTATCTCCTAATCTACAAGAGTATAAAGAGCCTATGTTACCCGTTAGCATGGTAATTAACTTTCCCTCTTTATGCTTTTCGTAAATTTTAAGTGCTTTTAGGTCATAATCCAGTGCCTTATCGAAATTCCCCATTTTTACATGAGTTACCCCAATATTTTGATAACATTTACCAATACCTAACTCATAATCCAGTTCTTCGGATACTTCCAATGCTTTTTCATAATAAAATAGTGCCTTTAGGTGTTCAGATACATCATTATGTAAAAACCCTAGTTTTAAATAAAATGTGCCTCTTTCCTTACTATTTTCTTCCTTAGCAATTTCTAAGCCTTGCTTGGCATAGTCTATAGCTTTTTCTACATTAGTGTTACTATACTTTTTTACTAATTGTAGATATATTTCAATTTTATCTTTCTTTGGGGCATCGATTAATTTCTGCTCTAAACTATCAACCTGACCAACCACCGAAACATAAAAAAACAAAAAAAAGAGATAAACAAATCTCTTTAAAAGGGGCATTACTTTTTTCATATTATAAAATATCTAATCGTTCTAATAATTGACTTTTATAGGCTTTACTTATTGGAATTTTATGTTCTTCAATAAAAACAAATCTATTTTCTATTTTATCGATTTTATTTAAAGCCACCATATAGGACCTATGAATTCTTAAGAATTTATCTTGCGGCACTTTTTCATATAGTTCTTTTAAAAACATATTTGCCAGAATCTTTTTTTCCTTAGTAACAATTTGGGTATAATTATCCATCGCTTCAGCCCATAAAATGTCATCTACTTTTACTCTTATAAGTAATGATTTGTCCTTAACAAATATGGTTTCGGATAATTTATTACTGGTTTTCGTTTCTTTAGGCGCCTTATTTTCCTGATGCTTTTGTAACGCTATTTGAATTGTAAAAGACAGTTCCTTTATATTAAATGGTTTTAGTAAAAACCCAAAAGGTCTAGATTGTAGGGCTTCTTTAAACGTATTATCATCGCCATAGGCCGTTAAAAAAACAATTGGGGTTTTATATTTATCGTAGATATCTGTAGCTGTTACGATGCCATTTTTTTCTCCGGAGATATTAATATCCATAACAACTGCATCTGGTGTAGTTTCTTCTACATATCCTATTGCTTCATTATAATTACTGGCTATACCTACAACAACATATCCTAATTTTTCTAAACTAATTTTAATGTCTAACGCAATAGAAAATTCATCTTCAACAATAAGTACTTTTTTATTACCAACTACCATAAATACATTTTAGATTTGAGGAAACTATTCAAATAGTAAACCTCAAAACTATAAAAAAATGCTAATATTGTCTTGAGTAAGAAAAACCTGATTGTAAAAAAGTAAATTAATATTTAAACTTAAGGATAAATACTAATTTACTTTTTCACTATAGCATATATTTATAAAAAGAGGTTAATCTTTAAATAAAGTTAACCCCCAAATTAACAATTTTTAGATTTATCTAGTCTTATATTTTTAAAAACATAACTATCAATTGCTTATAATCGTTGCTTTAACATTCAATGTTACTGGCGTAAATATATCTTCTATCGGGTTTAAATCATCTTCTATATCATTAATAACTGCCCGATTCACGTCGTATTTTGGAGTAAATACAATACCTGTATCGTAATCTCCTGTGTTAACATTTGCATCATCGGCCGTAACAGTAACTATTACATCTCCTTCTTCTCCAGGCATAATTAAAACATCCAAACTTGTTGGAGTTGTTATTTTTCGCAACGTGGCACTAAATATATTTCCTTTTTTATCGGTTGTATTATCTACAAATTCTGAAGCATCCAGGCGATCCCATACGGGATGGTTTCCATTATTTACCCATTTATACTTAATGTTTTTAACAGTTCCTTTTGCTATATCCGGTGTTGTTACCGAACTTTCCTTAAATGAGATCGGGCTCTCTACATCTACGATAACACGATAAAGTTTACTCAACCCAGAACTTTTAAGCAATAGGGTTAATTCATTATTATCAGTAAAATTTAATTTATTATAATCACTCTTAAAATTAATTTTAAGGTCTGTTGTTGGATATGTTTTATAAGCATCACCTCCTTGCTTGTATTCTAACGATTCGCCTTCAAAATTTATAGTTGGAATAAGCGCTGTTAAATCTGTCCCCACAGGAACAAAAACATAAATAGCATTCGAGTTGTTAACTTTATATTCAACTATTTTAGTTGCTTCTATATCTGAAGACAATAAGTTATTTTTACTTTTTTCAAATTTAAAGCCTGTAATATTAAACTCTACTTTCTCTTTTATTACAGAGACTGCATAGTGAATACTTTTACTAGCATCTTCTTTAGATGTAATAGTGTAATTAACGGAGTTGCCATTTTCAAAAGATTGTACTGATTCAACTGCCGGGGATATTTCAAATTTAGATTTATCAAAATTAACAGAAGCCAAACTTAAATTAAGATTAGCTACAGTTGCAGGAACGGTAATAACAATTTTACCTGGTGTTTTTTCTTTCTCATCAACAATTTCTGGCTGAGTTAAATCTATATCTGTATACGCAACTTCAGACAATTTAAAATCATCTAAGAATGCAGTCTTTAAATCTACTTTTGTTGCTTCGGCATCTGTTTCTGGATTTTCACTATCATCAGAACTACAACCTATAAGTAAGGTAATTAGCAATAAGGCACTTATTTTAAATACGTTGTTCATTTTTTTTGGGATATATATAAGAGAGCAAAAGTATACCTTTTAAAATTCAAACAAAAAAAATATGGTGAATACTCTGTTTTTCATGGTGAATGATCCTAAAAAAAGGGTGAATGGATTTTAAAGCGTTGTAAAATACTATGTTTTAATATTTTATATGCTTTGTATGAATTTCGTTAATATTTTTAAAACGATAAATTATAAAAAGAAATCTCGATATTAAAGTAAATAACCTGAGTTCGATTCAACAACATATCTACATGTTAGGTTGAGCCTTTCAACTGCGTGCTCAAGATAACAAGCAACAATATTAAATGAGCTTATTTTAAATCGAACTCAGGCTAAATAAGATTATTTTTTAATAAACCTAAGTATGGTTACTTGATCTCCTTTTCTTATTTTAACAAAGTATAAACCTGGTACCAACTCTCTTACTTCAAAATCCAAACAAGCCTTAGAATTTTTACTTACTATTGGTGTAATTGGAATGACAATTCCATTGGCATCTAAAATAGTTATCTGCCCATCCTTATCAGCTACTTGACAATCTGGCATGCTCAAATGAAGAATCTTGTCTGCAGGATTAGGAAACACTATAGGCATTTCATCTTCTTCCGATCCAGTTCCTTTAACAACTTCGCTCAATTTTTGAACGAATATATCACCAGAACCTTTCGCCTTTAAATCAAAAGAGCCTATTTCTGGATTAAAGTCTACCGTATCTCCAAAAAAACCGGTTGTGTATATGTTATTTCCATCTAAGGCAATTGAATATGAAAAATCATCTCTTTTACCTCCAACACTTGAAACCCATACAAAATTACCATTAGTATCTAACTTTTGAATAAAGGTATCGCCATCATACAGATCTCCCTGCGCTCCTCCTTTTGTTGTTAAACTAACAGTTGCAGATCCCGGATCGAAATCTTGTGTTCCTAAAAAGTATCCTGTTCTGTAAATATTTCCATTATCGTCAATTTTCATGGAAACATCTGGGGTTACATCTGAAGCTTTAGCCCAAATAAGGTTTCCGTCTTCATCCAGTTTTTGAATAAACATGGTTTGTAACCAAAAGTGAGGGTTATTAGCTTTGGCAGTTAAAAACACTTGCTTAGGTCCTAAATCAAAATCTATCGTTCCTTCAAATCCACCAGTAGTGTAAACATATCCATTAGCATCTAAACCAATTGAAGCTCCAACTTCAAAGCCTGGTCCTCCATAACTTTTTACCCAGATTAAATCTGCATTGGCATCTAATTTCTGAATAAATGCATCTGGAAGAGGCCCCGGGGCATTTGGCGTTGATACTGGAGACAAAATGGTTTCTCCTGCTCCCGGATCGAAATCTACAGTGCCACTATAATATCCTGTTCTGTAAATATCTCCATTAGCACTTATAGCAATGGCCCCTTCAGGTGTAAACCCGAAATCTTTTGCCCAGATAAGGTTTCCTTTTGTGTCTAATTTTTGCATGAAAAAAGAGAGTCTAGCCGTTGTTGTTAAAATAGCTTCTCCTGCTCCCAGATCAAAATCTACACTTCCAACATATTCGCCAGTAGTGTATACATAACCTGCTGAATCTAGAGCAAGGTTATTTCCGCCATCTTTTCCGGTTCCTCCTATACCTTTAGCCCATAGCAAGTCGCCATCAGAATTCATTTTTAGAACAAAAATATCTTCTTCTCCTTGCGAAGATAAAAGCGTTTGTCCTGTTCCCGGATCAAAATCCATTGTACCACGAAATGATCCCGTAATGTATAGATTATCTGAGTTGTCTATTACCATTGAAGCGGCAAGATCTTCTTCTGTTCCTCCAATATGTTTAGCCCAGATCAGGCTTCCGTTAGAGTCCATTTTTTGAATAAGGATATCTCTATCGCCATTCGATTCTAATTGCGGAATATTAGGTTGATCAAATTCCAATATACCTTTAAAATATCCAATAGCATAAACATTGCCATTGTTATCTACTACGACTTCTTCTCCTTCATCATGCGTAGCAGATCCAATTCTGTTGGCCCATTCAAAATTCTGGGAAAATGTATTTGTGGTAAATAATAAAAGTAAGAACACTTTTAAAATTGTTGTTGTTTTTTTAATCATTGTATTTGAGGGGTATTTGTATTTTATAATAAATAGGTTATTAATATTTGATTTGATTTATTAGGAATGCATTTTTTAAATCACATTCCGTTTCTCTGTTGATTGATGGGTAGCTAAAAGCCTCTTTTTATTTGGTTTACATCATATTTCTATTATTTAGATTGCATTAATTTTCATTTCCTGTAGAAGCCAATAAAGTATGCCACAAGATTATCGTTCGTATTTTGTTTGATTAAGGAGTGATATGATTTGTAGTCTACAAAGAATTAGCTGTTAGTACAGGAATTTCTATTGATAGACTTAATAAACATGCTTGTTTTGATAATAGATTTATCTGCCATTTCTTTTCTTTTAAAATTATCGCCTTATTGGGTGGTAATAAAATTAATATGGTCAGTGATTCATTTTAACTGGTGAACGATCAAAATGACATGGTGAATAAATCTAAAGCATTGTTTGAAGGTTTGGAGATTAAAAACTATGGCTTTAGACAGTGGTAATTTGTTGAAATTGGACTATTAAGACGTTATAAATCGTTTAAGAAGGTACTGACCTAATTTATAAAACAGAAATCCGGAAATTGCACCAAAGGTTAATCCACATACAATATCCAAGGGGTAATGCACGCCTACATAAATCCTGCTGTATGCTACTACGGCACTCCAAAAAAGTAAAATAAAAATAAGGTTCTTATAGTGTTGTTTTAACATTAAACCTGCAAAAACAGCTGCCGCCATAGAGTTAGATGAATGCCCGGAAAAGAACCCGTATTTTCCACAACGTACTGCAATAAAGCGCATTTGATCTATTAAGTCTGCTTCTCCGCAAGGTCTAGGGCGTTGAAAGCCTCGTTTAAATACATTAGTAATTTGGTCTGTAAACGTTATCATTAACGCTACAACCACGACAAACACTAGCAATGATTTTAATCCAAACTTTTTATAAAGCAAAAACAGTAACAGGGCATATAATGGTATAAACGTAAGCTTATTTGTTATTATTAACCATAAATTATCCCAAGGTTCGGCGCCTAAATTATTTAAAAACAAAAATAATTCTGTGTCGTGTTTTAAAAGCTGGTCGATCATTTATACTGTTTTACAAAATTAATCTTGGTACTTAGCTACTTCGTTATCATAAAACTCGGTTGCCAATTTTATGGCATTTTCTGTTTCTGCCTCTAGCTCTTTTTGGTCTTCGGCATCAAAATCCTCAAACCACTCTACCTCATCGTCTTCAAGATTAATAATAAACCTAGGGAATTCTGTATGAATTACAAAAATAGCGTTCGGGAATTCTGTATTATCGCCAAGTATAAATTTTGGAAGTGTCATCTGTCTTAGTTATACGTTTTAAGTACTTAAAGTTTGTTAGTCAATATATATTGAGTTGAAAATCACTGAAAACTCTTTTTTGATTCTATACAATTCTTATAGAATAAAACCATTAATCATTTCCATGTGACAATCATTTTTTTCTGGTGTTAAATTTATAATTTCTATTTCAAATTTAGTTGTTCAGTTTCTAACTTTTCTGCAAACCCTACATTTATTAGTTATTAACTTTGCTTATAACTTTAAGTACTAAGTACTTTAGCTCACTTTAGGCGCTTCAAGTATTAATCAACTTTTTTGTCAGATAATCGAATCGAATATACAACAAAATAGCTGCTGTAGTTAGCCCCGCTAATAAACCTAGCCAAATACCAAAACTACCATAAGCATCCGCTTTTCCAAAAAACCAGCTTATTGGAAATCCAACCAACCAATAGGATACAAATGTAATAATGGTTGGTATTTTTACGTCTTGTAATCCGCGTAACGCACCTAAAACCAAAACTTGAATGCTGTCACTTATTTGAAATATAGCGGCAGCTATTAACAACTTAGAGGCAATGCTTACCACTTCGGTATTATCGATTAAATTCTTTGCATCATCATAATCTACATATAGCTTAGGTAACTGGTTATGAAATATAAAAAACAGTAAAGCAAACCCAAAGGCGAGCAATGTTCCCATTAAAAATAAAGAAAACGCAATGCGGCGCAATTCAAAATAAGCCTTTAATCCTTTTTGGTTTCCAACACGAATCATAGACGCGACGCTTAATCCCATGGCTACCATAAATGTCATAGACGATAAATTAAGGGCAATCTGGTTTGCTGCTTGCGGATTTTTACCCAATAAACCGCTTAACCATATGGCTGCTGTAAAAATGGCTACTTCAAAAAACATCTGCATCGCACTTGGTGCCCCTAGGTTGATTATTTTATTAAGCATCAGTTTATCTAATACAAAAAACTTAATGTTGGTTACAAATGCTTTAGATTTTTCTTTTCCTTTAAGCAAGAACCATAAGTGCCAGACCATAATAATACGCGACGCCAAAGTACCATAAGCTGCTCCTACTATACCGAGTTCGGGAAACCCAAATTTTCCAAAAATTAATACATAGTTTAAAACTACATTTACAATATTTGCCAATAATGTAGAATACATCGGGTATCTAGTCATAGACAACCCATCGCTAAATTGTTTAAATGCTTGGAAAATAATTAAAGGAATTAACGAAAAAGCTACTAAATCTAAATATGGTATTGCTAGTTCTACAACCTCTACCGGTTGTTTCATTAAATACATGAGTGGTTTTGCAAAAAACACCATTAAAAAAAGTAACACACCTAAAACAGTACATAAAAACAAGCCATGTTTAAAGGAAGATTTTCCCTTTATGAAATCTTTCGATGCGTCTGCCTCTGCAATTAAAGGTGTAATAGCCGTAGAAAAACCAATGCCCAAAGACATGGCTATAAACATAAAACTATTACCTAAAGATACCGCAGCGAGTTCTGCCGTTCCCAACTGTCCTACCATAATGTTATCGATAAAACTTACGAAGGTATGACCTAACATACCAAGCATAACTGGGGAGGCTAACTTCCAATTATATTGAAATTCTTTGGTATAGTCTTTTAATTGCATTTGGCAAAAATAATCTTTAGGGGTTATTCTTTTACGAATTTTTCAATCTTATTTTGATTTTAATCACAAATTAACAAATGTTAATAGTTGTTGATAACTCTTTATAATTATATACAAATTTTAAACGATATGGCGTAGCATTTTCATACATTTGCACCGCCTTAAAGGCAAACTGAATAAGAAATAGCACAAGAAACATTTAGCTTTTTCATTTTAAAGGGAGAACAAAATTGATATAGCTAACATGTTTTAATGTTTAAAGGAGGAATTATATTCCTCCTTTTTATTTTTAACTGTATTTGGAAATACTTATTTAGAAAAAGTAGGAAAACCCAAATTGTAAGTTTGAAGAGTCTAAATTAAAACTGAAAGATTTGGATTTATTACCACCATTATTAATAGAAGCATATTGGTTTTTCCCCCTTGTGTAACCTATTGCCCCCAAATTTGTTTCAAAGGCTAGGTTTTTACTAAAAAAATAAGTGATACCTGGACGTAGCCCCACAAAAATGCTGTTACTAAATCTATTACTATTATTTAGCATATTAGTGTTACTTAACTTTTGTTTATATTCCGAATACTTAAATTCACCTTGTAGATGTATTAATAGTTTAGATCCCAAAGAAAAATATTTTTTAACGTAAGGAAATATATTTACACCTTCTGTAGTTGAATGTGACCTTTCATCAATTATCAAATCATCGATATCGTAAGATTTATTTTTGGAATACACATAACCCATCCCCAAACCAATAAGTAAATTGTTTTTAATTGCATAACCAAAATTAGGATTAACTTCAAAACTGTTTCGATCAGATTTATAGGTATTGTCTCTATTTTTATAATTGTCAAAAACTAAAACAACCCTCCCCCCTAAATTAAAAGCTCCTTTTTTAATAACCATTTTTTTATTTGATCCCTGACCGAATGTTACACCATTGATAATAATTGCAGCAATAAACAGTAATTTTTTCATTTTAAAAGTTTTTAGAATTAAGTCTATTGAGCATCAAGTTTCAAACCAAAAAAAGGAGCATTAAACTTCATTCTGAAACATACTTTTGCTACATTAATTTCATGTATTTTCTAACTTAAAACCAAACACCTCACAATGAATTGATAAGACAAAAAACATCCATTAAATCATTACATCATTCTTATGAGGTGTTTAACACAAGCTTAATACTGTTAACCTATACTTAATATTAACATTCCTTTTAGAAATCCAAATAGCCTCGTTTATTATCTTGTAACAAATATTTAATTATGAAATCCATATGCTCTCTTATTCTTGTTTTTAATATTTTTTTAGGCTTTACGCAACAAACCACAAAACCTTTTATTCCTGAAGTTGTTAAACAATTTCCAAACGTTCGAGATTTAGCAATCTCTCCTAACGGAAAAGAGATTATGTTTACTGCGCAGAGTGTTATGGGAAATCTATCTGCTATAATAACCGTGAAAAAAGAGGGTAACACCTGGAGCAGTCCGCAAGTTGCTTCCTTTTCTGGTCGGTATTTTGATTTGGAGCCCTTTTTCTCTCCTGATGGTTTAAAAATTTATTTTGCTTCTACAAGAGTCATAGATCCAACATCGAATAAACCCAAAGACTTTGATATTTGGTATGCAGAACGAGAAACACTTAACAGCGATTGGTCGCAGCCTATAAACATGGGCAGTCCTATTAATACAGAACATGGTGAATTTTATCCTTCGATAGCCGATAATGGTAATTTTTATTTTACAAGAGATGATCCAAATTTAAAACGCAAGGACGATATTTATATGAGTACATATACGAACGGAAACTATTCCGAACCTAAAGTATTACCAGATACCGTTAACTCCGAAGGTTACGAATACAATGCTTTTATAGCTCCAGACGAGTCCTATATAATTTATGGTTGCTATAAAAGAAAAGATGGTTTTGGCAGTGGCGATTTATATATTAGTTACCATCTTGATGGCAATTGGACACCGGCAAAAAACTTAGGAAATACCATAAACACTAATAAAATGGATTACTGTCCTTTTGTTAGCAACAGTACGAATACGCTATACTTTACTAGCAAACAGGATAACACCAAAGTAGATTTTGAAAATCCATTGTCAATCGATGCCTTATTAAAAGAGTTTGATAAACCAGATAACGGTTCAAGTAGATTGTATAAGGTTCCTATGAACGAATTGCCTAAAAATGAATAATCGTTTTATATTAATTCGACTATATTTTGAAGCTAGACCAGCAACCTTATGTTCTGTAGACCTGTCAGGTTTTAAAGCCTGACAGGTCTGGTCTGTACTTAAGTTTTATCAAAAGCTCATATTAACAAAGGGAAGCCTGAGTCTATCGAGTATGGTACAAATAAAGCCCCCTTATAGCTAACGACTCAATAACTTAGTTTCTATTTTTTAAATGACCTCTTACAAACCAGCAACCACTTTTTTAGCTGCTTCAAATTCCTGTATCATGTCTTTAACAATTTGTGATACTGGTTTAATATCATGAATCAAGCCAGCAATTTGTCCAATTTCTAATTCGCCTTCTTCCAATTCGCCTTCAAACATGCCTTTTTTAGCTCTTGCACGCCCTAGTAAGGTTTTAAGTTCTTCAACTGTTGGGCCTGTTTTGTATAATGCTTGTACATCGTTAAAAAACTTATTCTTTATTAAACGTACAGGCGCTAATTCCTTTAGTGTTAATTGGGTTGCTCCTTCCTTGGCATCAACCACTACTTTTTTAAACGCATCATGTGCAGAGCTTTCTTCACTGGCAACAAACCGACTTCCCACTTGTACACCATCGGCTCCCAAAATCATAGTTGCCAACATGGCTTTTCCTGTAGCTATACCTCCTGCCGCAATTAAAGGAATATTAATATGTTCTTTAACCATTGGAATAAGTGTTAATGTGGTCGTTTCATCTCTACCATTATGTCCCCCTGCTTCAAAACCTTCGGCTACAATAGCATTAACACCAGCTTCTTGAGCCTTTATAGCAAACTTTACACTACTCACAACATGTACTACAGTAATGTTACGTTCCTGTAACCACGAAGTCCATGTTTTTGGATTTCCTGCAGAAGTAAACACGATCTTAACGCCTTCTTCTACAATTATATTCATGATTTCCTCAATATTGGGGTACAGCATAGGAACATTAACCCCAAAAGGTTTATCGGTAGCTTTTTTACATTTTTGAATGTGTTCCCGTAAAACATCAGGATACATAGATCCCGCACCTATTAACCCTAAAATACCTGAATTACTTGCAGCCGAAGCCAATCGCCACCCACTATTCCAAATCATACCTGCTTGAATAATGGGATATTCAATATTGAATAATTGCGTAATGCTATTGCTCATTTAATATGTTATAAATTTTATTGTTTTTGTCTTGTTTTCTGATTGAATTCTGGCAACATAAACCCCTTTCGACAATGAAGATACATCTATTTGGTTATTAGTACCTGTAGTAGTTTCAAGCACTTGTTTCCCTAAAATATTAAAAATAGTTACAGATAATTCACTTTGGTTAAAGCGAATCACTCCGTTAGTTGGGTTCGGAAATAGTTTTAAATCTTCATCCTCATCATAATTATCCACATCGCTAAGAGTAGTGTTAAGCGCTGCTTGCAAATCTGGGATACCATACCCCAAAAAATTATCGGGAGTACTGTATTTCGATGCAGACTCTCGAACCAACTGCATAATCTCTGCATTGGTTTTATCTGGTAATGCCTGCCATAGGCACACAACACCTCCTGCCAAAATGGGAGAACTAAACGAGGTACCGTTTGATGTTCCTATAACATCACTTTCGGTTATAACATAACTAGCCTGACCTTGAGCAACAACATCCGGTTTTTGGGTGGGCTGTGTACTATTTCCCCGTGAGCTAAACGCTGCATATGTACCATCTGCCTTTACAGCACCTATACTTAAAACGCCAGCAGCATCTGCCGGTGCGCCAACTATACCCCAACTACCACCACCTGAGTTTCCTGCAGAATTTACCAACAACATCCCTTTTTCAAAAGCAATATTCGCACCTTTGGTTATAAAAGTGGTATTGCCATCCATGTTAGCAGTTGTATGACTATAATTAACATTATCGTATGTAGTATATCCTAACGACGTATTTATAACATCTACCCCCAAACTATCGGCGCGTTCTGCCGCTTCTACCCAATAACTTTCTTCTACGGGATTTTCGCTTGAGGCATCTTCTGTAATAAATAAGTAATAGGACGCATCTGGCGCCGTACCAACGTATTGATTTTCAACATAACCAGCCATAGTACTTAATACCAAAGTACCATGATTGCTAGCTGTACTAGTATAAACATCGGCATCTCTATTAACAAAATCGTAATCATCCAGAATATTTCCGGCATCTCTTAGTCTTTGGAATGATGTCATGGTATTTACATTCGGAAAACCGGCATCTAAAACAGCAACCGTCATTCCCGTACCCGTATAATTTGCCAAATGCAATTCATGTCCATTAAACATTTCTATTTGGTTGGCTGCGTTGCCATATGTAAATATTGTAAAGGCGCTTTCTAATTTAGATTTACTTTTTCTCTTGACAAGTTTAATCGTGTTTAAACTTTTATTAGCAAAGTCTATACGGTCTATAAAGGAAAATGTGGCAGACAAACTATTAATATCTGTTTCGCTTCCTCTTACATGGACTGCATTAAACCATTTCGATTTTGCCATTACCGTTATACCTGTTGCTCCTTTAAGTTGAGAAATATAATTCTCATTAACAGGCACATCCCTTTCATCAATTAAAACATTATGGGAATTTTTTCTATCTATCGCTTTTTGAGTTAGTATAGAAATAGGATTAGCTATTGAAGCGGCAACATTTGGTTTATCTTTAAAATACACCCATGCATCTTCTTGCGCAGACGCATTAAACAGATAACTCAATAGCACCAAAACTAGTAGAGGTTTCTTCATAGCCAAAAGATTAAGTTATGGCAATTTAAGAAATTACTCCCGAACCTACTAACTCATCTTCTAAATACCAGGCTACAAACTGTCCTTCTGTGATTGCAGACTGATAAGCTTTAAATTCAACATATAAACCACTTTCAACTTTATGTAATACGGCTTTTTGAAGCGGTTGTCGGTACCTAATTCTTGCCATAACCTCCATGGTTTCGTCTAAGCCTAGCTCTAAATCCTCACGAATCCAATGCAATTCTTCATTGGTAACGAATAGTGCTTTCTTTAAAAGACCAGGATGTTCCTTGCCCTGTCCTGTGTAAATAACATTTTCGTCCACATCCGTATCAATAACAAATAATGGTTCTGCAGTACCACCAACAGCAAGTCCTTTACGTTGGCCTTTTGTGAAATAATGAGCCCCTTGATGCTTCCCTACTATTTTGCCGTAGTCAACTTTATAATCTATTTTACGCGATAAATACTTTAGTTTTTCTTCTTCTGAACTAAATTCGGTCTCAACATGATTAAAAACGTTTTGCTCTTTTGGAATTTCAACAATAACCCCTTCTTTGGGCTTCAATTGCTGCTGAAGAAAATCCGGTAATTTTACCTTACCTATAAAACACAACCCTTGGGAATCTTTCTTTTCGGCAGTAACCAAATCCAATTCTGTTGCTATCTCCCGCACTTCCGGCTTTGTTAATTCCCCAATAGGAAATAACGATTTAGCCAATTGATCTTGAGATAACTGACATAAAAAATAAGACTGATCTTTATTACCGTCTACACCAGCAAGTAACTGGTAAATTTCCTTTCCGTCTTTTTGAATCGTTCCTTTTCTGCAATAATGACCGGTAGCTACATAGTCTGCCCCTAGCTCCAAAGCTATATTCATAAAGACATCAAACTTAATTTCTCTATTACATAGCACATCTGGGTTAGGTGTTCTAC
This sequence comes from Flavivirga eckloniae, assembly GCF_002886045.1. Lineage (NCBI taxonomy): Bacteria > Pseudomonadati > Bacteroidota > Flavobacteriia > Flavobacteriales > Flavobacteriaceae > Flavivirga > Flavivirga eckloniae. The sequence continues at coordinate 744,084 of NZ_CP025791.1, forward strand.
CTTTTTCGTATTCATGGAACATATAATCTACAATACGTTCTTTATACTGCTCGCTTAAATCGACCGTTTGAAAAGGTATTCCTAATTTTTCGGCAACCAACATAGCATCGTTACTATCATCTAACCAAGGACATTCGTTCGATATAGTTACAGAATCGTCATGCCAGTTTTTCATAAACAAGCCAATAACTTCATACCCTTGCTGCTTTAACAAATAAGCGGCAACACTGGAGTCTACTCCTCCTGAAAGTCCAATTATAACACGTTTCATTTAAAAAAATTAGGGTACAAAGATACATATAATTTAGTGTATTTTTTATAGACAAGTATGCTAATGAATATATCGTCAAAAAACAATTTGTTTACTTATTTTTAAAAAAAGTTAAACAAAATTTGGATTTTTGTTTAACTTTTTAATACATTTGTTAAACAAAGTATAACTAAAAAAATATTCAGAGCATGAAATCATTAAATTTTTTCAGAAAATCAATGTTCTTTACTTTAGGTTTAATATTAGCATTCTCATGTAGTAATGATGATGATGCTAACATTCCTGATGTAGGCACATTAAATATTGTTGAACTGGCAATATCGTCACCCGACCTCTCTAACTTAGTCGCAGCTTTACAACGTGCAGATTTAGTTAGTGCTTTACAAACTGATACATTTACCGTATTCGCACCCACAAATGCAGCTTTTGACGCATTTTTATCAGATAATGGATTCGCATCTCTTAATGATGTACCTGTTGATGTTTTAAAACAGGTATTATTAAACCACGTTATTGAAGGCGAGTTTAACTCCTCTAGTCTTACTACAGAATACAAGAGTACTTTAGCTACCGAAAGTAGTACAAGTAATAACTTAAGTATCTATATAAATACGTCTTCTGGCGTTAAACTAAATGGAAACTCCAGCGTATCTGCTCCTAATTTGAAAGCTTCAAATGGTGTAGTTCACGTTGTTGATAAAGTAATAGGATTACCAACAGTAGTTGATTTTGCAATAGCAGATGAAACCTTTTCCACATTGGTTTCTGCTCTAACAAGAAATGATTTAACCTTCGATTATGTAACGACATTATCGACTCCAAACGGAACAGATCCTGCTCCTTTTACAGTATTCGCTCCTACTAATGCTGCATTTACCGACCTATTAACAGAACTCGGTGCGGCTACTTTAGATGATATAGACGAGCCTACCTTAAAAGCCACCCTAGATCTTCATGCAGTTGCTGGAGCTAATGTTTTAGCCGCTTCTCTAACAGATGATATGACAGTAACTACATTAGGTGGAGATATCACAGCTAATGTAACAGGTGGTGCAACATTAACTGATGCCAATGGTAGAGTAAGTGAAATTATAGTAACTAATGTACAAGCTGCCAATGGCGTTATACATGTAATAAATAAAGTTGTTTTACCTGAATTACCTAAAAATATAGTAGGTGTTGCTTTAGATACGCCTATACTCAGTAATTTGGTTGCAGCATTACAAGCTGCAGATGGTGATTTAGTAAGTATATTAAATGGTGTTGGACCATTTACAGTACTGGCGCCAACTAACGAGGCTTTTACTGCCTTCTTATCCGATAATGGTTTTGCTTCTTTAGGTGATGTTCCTACAGATGTATTAGCCCAAGTATTGTTAAACCATGTTATTGCCGGGTCGGCATTAAAATCTACCGATTTAACAGGTCTGGGTTCTGGATATACTTCAACTGAAGCGACAGGTGCCGGAGGCAATAAAATGAGTCTGTTTTTTGATACATCCAGCGGTGTAACCTTTAATGGTATTTCTAATGTTGACACACCAAATATTGAAGCTACCAATGGCGTTATTCATATTGTAGATGCCGTAATTGGACTTCCTAACATTGTTGATCATGCCGTTGCAAATCCTAATCTAACAAGTTTAGTAGGAGCTTTAACAAACGGTGGCAACACAACATTTACAGATTTATTATCAACTCCAGGCGAATTTACTGTATTTGCTCCTACAAATGATGCCTTTACAGCGTTTACAAACCCGAATGGCAATGATTTAAATGATATTTTGTCTAATCACGTTGTTGCAGGTGCTACAGCCGTATCTTCTGGTTTAACTAACAGCTATGTAAAAACTGCTGCTACATTTGGTGATACATCAAACAATTTAAGTTTATATATAAATACTGATAGTGGCGTAACCCTTAATGGTGTTTCTACTGTTGCTCTGCCAGATATTATTGCATCCAATGGTGTTATTCATGCTGTTGACGCTGTAATAGATATACCTACCATAGTAACATTTGCCACTGCAGATCCAACATTTTCTACCTTGGTAGATGCTCTAACCATATTAACCCCTGCTACAGATTTTGTAGCAACACTTTCTACTCCTAACGGAACAAACCCTGCGCCTTTTACAGTGTTTGCTCCAACTAATGATGCTTTTGCTGCCATAACGGTTCCAGCAGAACCGGTATTAACTCAAGTATTATTGCATCATGCTATTGGTGGATTGAATGTAACTTCTGGTGATTTAAATAATCCGGGAGATACTACAGCTCCAAGTTTAGAAGGTGATAACTTAACCATAACACTACCAGGTAGCGGTGATAACATTGCGTATTTAACTGATGGGTCTGGTGTGTCTGACATTGGAATAATAGCTGTTGATGTACAGGCTGGAAATGGTGTGATACATGTTATCAACAAAGTTGCAATCCCAAATTTGACAAATTAGTTTGGTTTGTTGATTGTAGGCAGTCGTTTTTTGGATTAAAATTGCCTATGAAAAAGGGAGGCTCCTTAATTTTTTAAGGAGCTTCTTTTTACATATTTATTATTTACTTTAACGTACTTAGATTTATACGTATAATCTTTTTCCTCTGTAAGTTTTCCATTTTCATAGTACTTCCATATACCATGCTTCTTTCCTTGTTTGTATGTTCCTTCTACAATCAAGTCCCCTTTAGGACTATAAGACTTTGCTAGCCCGTGCAGTTCTCCGTTAGCATAAGTGAATTCTTTTAAAACAATATTATCTCTGGAAAACCAAATAGAAACACCATCTAACTTTCCATCTAAATAGTTTTTCTTTTCAGCTATTTGCCCGTTAGGATAATATACAATGCGCTCCCCCTCTAAATTACCCTTATCGTTATAGTTTTCTACAGTTATTAGTTTATCCGGACCTCCTTTGTAATATTTCCATTTACCAATATATAATTTGCCATCCATTTGGCCTTCACTTAAAAGTGTCCCGCGTTCTGTGAAAAACTTAACATTAGCTTTATTATCACTTTCATTAAATTCCTTGCTGGCAGTTAATACGGCTTTCTTTCTAATATTCTTATAAAATTTGAATACTCCTATTTCCTTACCATGGGAAAAAGCACCTTCATACCTTAATATATCGGTGTTTTTAAATTTCTTTTTCCAAATGCCATGACGTTTTCCGTTTTCATCTAATTGATTTATAGCTTGCGAAAAACCTAAATTATAAACAACTAAAACAAGAAGCGTTATTATTACTTTTTTCATTTTTAAAGACTAACTATATTAAACTTTAATTTTTACCTGACTTAATGAAATGATACTATACAAACGAAAATATTATTTTCAAATTGTATAACAAAAAAGTTGCCATATTTAAATAACATGACAACTTTTAAGGAATTTATTCATAAAACATCTCGACTGCGCTCGATGTAACATTTCAACTTTTTAATAATTTTTAGATCTCCAATTTCTCTTGAAAAGAAATATTTACTTTTTTCTTTTTTGCTGTGCCTGCTTTTGTTTTTCTGCCTGCTCCATCATCTCCTGCATCTTAGCTTGGAATCTATTTTGTTTTTTAGGTTTCTTCTTTTTCTCTTGAATTTGAGCATGAATTTTATCTTCATCAAGAATATAATTCTTAATAACTAATATAATTCCGATACTAATTACGTTAGATATAAAGTAGTACAAACTCAATCCTGATGCATAGTTATTAAAGAAGAACAACATCATGATTGGCGAGAAGTACATCATATACTTCATCATTTTACCCATATCTGGCATACCTTCCTGCTGTGGCTGTGTATTTACCTGTTGCCCAGTAGTCAAACGCATGTAAAAGAAAATAGCAATGGATGCTAATATTGGGAATAGACTCATATGGTTCCCATAAAAAGTAGATATCAAAGGAATATTAACATCCCAAGTTAAGACAGAATCATACGATGATAAATCTTCTGCCCATAGGAAACTCTTTTGTCTTAAATCGAACGCAGATGGGAAAAACTGGAACAAGGCATAAAATACGGGTAACTGTATTAATGCCGGCAAACAACCTGACAGCGGACTGGCCCCTGCTTTGGTCTGTAATGCCATAGTTTCCTGTTGCGCTTTCATTTTATTGTCTTTATACTTCTCACGAATAGCATCTAACTCCGGCTTAAGTATTTTCATTTTCGCCTGAGACAAGAATTGCTTGTACTGTACAAACGACAATAATATTTTAACTAAAATAGTCATGACTACAATAGCAATACCATAAGGCATGAAGCTTCCTAAAAAGCTAAATAGCGGCATAAAAATGTAACGGTTAATCCATCCAAAAATCCCCCAGCCTAGAGGTACCAATTCATCTAGATTTCTATCGTAAGCATTTAAAATTTTAAAATCACTTGGTCCGTAATACCAATTTAAGTTATGATTAAGCTCGCCTCCTTTTAATTCTAAAGGAATTTTTGAAGCAAAATCTTTAGTATACACAGTATCTATCGCTTCATCTTCAACCAAGTTTTTCGAAGCTAACTTCGTACTTTTAAAAGGCGCATCTGTTAATAAAATAGAAGAGAAAAAGTGCTGCTTATATCCTATCCAGGTTACATTTTCTACAGTTTCTTCAGTATCACTCATACCGGTGTAATCATCTTTTCCTTCATCATATTCATAATGAATATCAGTATAACGGTTTTCGTACGAAATACTTTTGGCATGACGATACCCTTTTAGGTTCCAATCTAGATTTACTTCCTGAGAACTGTTAATAACATCACTTAAACCTTGAGAGCGAATGGTGAATCCCATCATGTAATCACCATCTTTTAACTCATAACGGTATTCCAAAAACTTACTTTCGGACACCTTAAGTTTCATAGAAACAATAGTGTTACCTTCATTTTTAGTTATGGTAGGCTCAAAGTATAAATCCTTGGTATTTAATATTCTACTGTCTGTGGTTCCGAAATTAATATTAAAAGATGCGTTATTATCCTTTACCAAATAAATAGGAGACTCTTTAAAATCTACAAAGGCTTTTAGTTTTACTTCAGAAAGATATCCCCCTTTATTATTAAATTTCAGTGCCAATAAATCACTTTCAACCAGAGTTTCTTTATCTGAAGCTTTTGCTGCCGAGTATGCAAATGCCCCAAGTTTGTTTTGTAATTTGACTAATTGAAGTGAATCTGTAACCTCTCCGGGTGTAAAATCCTCTGCGGTGGTTACTTTTGTTTGATTTTGTTCTGAAGCTTTTTTCTCTGCCTCAACCTGTTCTTGTTTTGCTTTTTCCTGAGCTTCTAGCTCTTCTGGAGTTGGCTGATTTTGCCAAAGCATGTACATTAATATTCCGAAAATAAGTAAAAACCCTATAATCGAATTAATATCTAATTTTTTTTCTTCCATTTAATATATTATCAGTTGGTAGGCTATCTTTAATTTAAATTATCAAGTAAATCCTTAAATAGGATAACAATTAGCTTATCAATAAGCTATCCAATTTTAATTTTGTGCCATACTGACACCTTTATGATTCTTTTTATGATTTAAAGCTGCTTTAACAAATGCCACAAACAATGGATGCGGATTAGCAACGGTACTTTTATATTCTGGATGATATTGTACGCCTACAAACCAAGGGTGTTCAGTAATTTCCACAATTTCAACCAAACCTGTATCCGGGTTTAATCCTGTGGCAATCATACCCGCTGTTTCCATTTGTTCTTTATAAGTACCATTAAATTCGTAACGGTGTCTGTGACGTTCTTTTATTGAATCGCTTTTATAAATATCGTGAACAATACTTCCTTTTTTCAAATCGCAAGCCCATGCTCCTAAACGCATAGTTCCTCCTTTATCTGTAATGGTTTTTTGTTCTTCCATTAAATCTATTACAGGGTTTTTAGAACCAGCTTCCATTTCTGTTGAGTTGGCATCTTCTAAACCTAAAACATTTCGAGCAAATTCAATAACTGCCATTTGCATCCCTAAACAAATTCCTAAGAACGGAATGTTATTTTCTCTAACAAACTTCACTGCTGTAATTTTTCCTTCTATACCACGCTCTCCAAAACCGGGAGCAACTAAAACGCCATCTAAATGACCTAGTTTTAGTTTAATATTATCTTCATTTAAATATTCGGAATGAATAGATTCTATTTTTACTTTAACCTCATTCTCAGCACCTGCATGAATAAAGGCTTCTAGAATGGATTTATAAGAATCTTGTAATTCTACATATTTCCCAATTAATCCAATAGTTACATCCGTCTTTGGATTTTTATGACGATGTACAAAACTATTCCATTTGGTAATATCTGGTGTAGAGCTTTCTAAATTTAATTGCTCTAAAACAACCTTATCTAAACCTTCTTTTAACATTAAATTAGGCACATCGTAAATTGTTGAAGCATCGATAGATTGAATAACGGCTTCTTCTCTAACATTACAGAATAAGGCCAATTTTCGGCGTAAATCTTTTGGTAAATTATGCTCTGTTCTACAAACTAAAATGTCTGCTTGCACTCCACTCTCCATAAGTGTTTTAACACTATGCTGGGTTGGTTTTGTTTTTAACTCACCTGCTGCCGATAAAAATGGTACTAATGTTAAATGAATAACTATGGCATTATCTTTACCTAAATCCCAACGAAGTTGACGTACGGCCTCTACATATGGTAACGACTCAATATCACCAACGGTTCCTCCTATTTCGGTAATGACAATATCATAATCGCCCGACTTCCCTAAAAGTTGAACACGACGTTTTATTTCGTTAGTAATATGCGGAACAACCTGCACTGTTTTTCCTAAAAACTCACCACGACGCTCTTTTTGAATAACGCTTTGGTAAATACGTCCTGTTGTTACATTATTAGCCTGGCTTGTAGGTACGTTTAAAAAGCGCTCGTAGTGCCCTAGATCTAAATCCGTTTCAGCACCATCTTCTGTTACATAGCATTCCCCATGTTCGTATGGGTTTAATGTTCCCGGGTCTACGTTTATATATGGATCTAATTTCTGAATGGTAACTCGATAACCTTGAGCCTGTAATAATTTAGCAAGCGATGCTGCTATAATGCCTTTTCCTAAAGACGATGTAACCCCTCCGGTTACAAAAATGTATTTTGTAGTTGTCATATTGCGCTTATAAACGCAGGCAAATTTACAAAATTAAAATAGTTATTTTAGAAATAGTTTTGTGTTATTTAGAGCGAGTTTTTAACAAAAAACAACATTTAGGTTATGTGAAAAAGCAACGAAATTCATTAATGCTAAATTTAGGTACTTAAAATGGTTTTATAAATTTTTATTAAATACCCAATACAGCAATCGAATACTCTTACAAAAAATATAAGTACTTAGTATTTCAGCTACAGTTTTTCAGTAAATACTCTTTTTTTCATTCTTTTTTTATTTAAAAGTATTCTTTTTTTTTATGTTTACTATTCATAAACCCATAGAAATGAAATACTTAACTCTCTCAATTTTATTAATTTCTAGTGTGTCTTTCTCTCAAGTAGGAATAAATACTATCAATCCAAATGCAATTTTAGATGTAAGCAGTACCACGCAAGGTATACTAATTCCTCGTGTGGCGTTAGTTTTAACAACTCAAGAATTACCAATAACCAATCCGGCCTCTGGAGCTTTGGTAAATGGGACACTGGTTTACAATACAGTAACCGTTAACGATGTACAACCCGGATTTTATTATTGGAAAGGCACCAGATGGGTTCCTTTGATTTCTAACCTGCATGAATATGATTTTGCGAGTATTAGTTTACCGTCTCCTTCCGGCACTAACGAAGATGTAGATTTTTTACTTGCTACCAGCAATTTCAATTCCAATATTTTTAGAATTGTACATTCTGGAGCTGAATTAGGAGGGATAACTAATGGAGCACATGGAAGAGTCATTTATATTTATAATGAAAGTGCAACGGATTTAAAAATTTTATCCCATACCAATTCAACATCTGTTGCCGCCAATAGATTTTCTACCGATGGTGATTTGGTAATAAAACCAGGAAATACCGCTATGGCAATTTATGATGGGCTTTACAAAAATCGCTGGAGTGTTATTAAATCGGATTAAATAAATTTGGAGTAACCGATATCATATTATCTGAAGAGAAATGGCACTACTTAGGATACTGCCTCTGAATATTCCGAATCAAGTCCTCCAGTCCATTCATTTTTAAATCGTAAACTTGAGTGAGCATATCACCTAATTTTCCTTTAGGAAATCCTTTGCTATGATACCAAACCACATAATGCTCGGGTAAATCTATTAAATAGCGATCTTTGTATTTACCATAAGGCATTTTAGTATGCGCTAAATCTATAAGGAATTGTTTGTCTGGAAGCATATTTTAATCTACCGATTTGTATTTGGATAGTTTCTTTAATTCAACAGCAATATAAGCTTCCCATTTTGCTTGAGCCTCAACATTTCTGGAATAATTGGTTTCCGAATCATACGTATTTTGCATCTGTGAAAGCTCTTTATTAATGGTATTGTGAAGTTGTTTTAATTGACTGCGTACACTGTTAGATACTTTAACTTGATCTATACGTTGTCTAAACTTACGCGCATGTAATTCGGTAATATTAAAATGCAGTTGTTCGTGTCCTAAAACATGTAAATCGGCCTCATCCTTTTTATACCATGATTTTTCTGGATAAAAATGAGCATGTACTTCGGAGGTATAGCCCACTACCCGATCGTCTGTTTTACTTACGGAAAATCCAAACGTAATACCAGATGCCGTTACAGCTACAGCACTTGTGTTTTTATTTGGTGGCCCTTTAAAATCCGACCAAGTTAGCTTATACGATTCATTCCAAGACATGACTGATTCATCCTGCTGAATACAAAGAAAGCAACATAAAATAAGAAAAGTTCTAATCACAGGGTTTAGTAATATTAAAATCGTCATGGCGAATAAATAATGTCGGTTATTTAATCAACAAATACGGCAGTCGTTTGTCTTCGACTGCACTCCGACACTTCTTTGCAATGACTTATGTCACGATAAAAACGTACGGTATGAATGCTTTATTGTTTAACCTCAACGATGGTTAAATCGTCATACTTCACCAAATACACCGTGTTATTATAATAACCACCAAAAAGTTTCTTTTTGTAGGCAAACTTATTTTCTACGTATTCGGTAAGTGGTGCCTTTTTAACAGACATATAAAGGTTTTCTGCAGATACTAAACGCAGCACAACATCCATAGTTAAGTCGAAACCTTTAACCGCTCTATTGTTAGGCGTAACATTGTAAACGTCGGCATATTTTTTCACAAAGGCATTATTGTCGTTTTCGTTATAAGTCCTAGACATGGTAGCAAAATGAAATTGTAAATCAGATAAATGCGTATTGTCTACTTCATCCCCTTCAAAAGCCGAATTACTATTGGTAGTAACCAATACAATATCTATGGCTTCTTTTCCTTCAAGGACGTTTTCCTTTTGAATTGATGCCGCCAAAATACTCGTCACACTAGAAACAAAGCCTGCATCTTGCGTTTCTAAAAACACAATATTTTTACCTGGCTTTAACTCACTTTGTATATCATCTCTCGTAACAAAATACATATCCTTGTCCTCTTTATCCTTTCTGGATTGTATTTGTTTTGCTCGGTTAAACTCTCGCTTTATATCATCTGAAACCTCTTTATGCTTAGCATCAGAAATAACAATAATATTACTGAGCAAGGTATCTGATTTTACAAAATTTACAACTCTGGTTTTTAACAAATCGTTAGATGGTCTGGATTGAAACACATTGTCGTACAACTTTAATTTTGTTCCAATAGGAGATATAATAGGCGTATTAAACTTTCGTAATTCCGAGGCAGCTTCTTCAAAATTACCTGGGGTTAACGGTCCTATAACAGCATCTATATTTTCGAAGTCATTTTCTTTAATGATATCCTTTACGCGACTTAGTTCATTTTTAGTATCGTATACATCTACTTTTAAAGAAATACCTAAGGTTTTTAAAGAATCTACGGCCATTAAAACACCCGAATGAAAATCTAACGACGCATCTAAATACGGATCTTTTTCAATACTTTTTCTGGCATCTGGTAAAGAATCGAAATCAACACGATTAAGCCTAAAAGGCAGCATAATTGCTATGTGTTTTGTATTAAAATCGATAATACTATCAACCAAATTGATTCTTTCCAAACCTAATCCTGTAGTACCATCTGCGTAATTAGAATAAGGTACTTTTAATATCATACCTGCCTTTAGTCCGCCCTCTTTTAAAATAGGGTTTAAGGCTTCCAGCTCTTCCTGTTCTAATCCTAATTTAATCTTTAACCTGTAAAATCCTTCTTTTGGTAATACTTTGTAATAACTATACGTTTCATCTACTTGTGCTTCTTCTTCATCTCCAATATTTGGCACCTTTAGTATTTGCCCCTCTTGCAACACCTCTCCCATATCTGGGTTAAGTTCTTCGAGTTCGGCAACTGTTATACCAAATTTATAAGCTATGCGCCATTTGCCTTCTTTTGGAAGTACGGTATACTCTTTTGTAAGTTTATCTTCTTCTTCAACTTCGATTTCCTTATATATTGGAATTCGAAGCTTATCTCCTTTTCGTAGAGGTTCTGCATACAAAAACTTGTTATGCTTTTTAATATCCTCTATGCTAATATTATATTGCTGTGATAAGCTGAAAAGCGTTTGTCTTTTTTTAGTTCTATGTTTTTTAAACCCATCTAATTCTCTAATCACAGTTATTTTAGGAGGTTCTGCTGCTTTTGATTTGGGAATGATTAAAACTGAATTAATTCTCAACTCCTTTTTAGCATCTGGATTTAGAGCATAAATATCTGAAGGCTTTACTAAGTATTTTTCAGCAATACTTTCAATTGTTTCTCCTTCCTTCACTTTATGAGTGCTATAATTTTGGGCCTGAACTGTACTAAAACTAAATACTAGTACTAGACATAAAACGAAAAAGAATTTGTTCATGTAGTTTGTTTTTTTAATTGTAATAAAAGCTTAATGCCCCATTAATTTACTCAGGACAAACAATCCTTCTTTTAAATTATACATATAGCATGCCAAAAAGAAAATATAATCCCCAAGAGTATATTATCGAACTCACTTATTATATACGGCTATTCGTAATAACCTAGATGATTTCAAAAAATAAATATAATCTATAAATATTGTAACATCCAAACTTAATAATAGCGTCTTAAATATTTTAAATTATTCTTAACATAATATGATACAAAATAATCTAAAAAACACTCACCCCATTATTCCCACTCAATGGTCGCTGGTGGTTTCGAGCTAATATCGTAAACTACTCTATTAACGCCTTTTACCTTATTTATTATATCGTTTGATGTTTTTTGTAGAAACTCATAAGGTAAATTTACCCAATCTGCCGTCATGCCATCCGTACTTTCTACAGCTCTTAATGCTACACATTTTTCGTATGTACGTTCGTCTCCCATAACACCAACACTATTTACAGGAAGCAACATAGCACCAGCCTGCCAAACTTTGTCGTACAGGTTCCATTCCTTTAAACCATTAATAAAAATAGCATCAACCTCTTGTAAAATACGAACTTTTTCTGCTGTTATATCGCCTAAAATACGAATTCCAAGCCCTGGTCCTGGAAATGGATGACGTCCTAAAAGTTCCGGATCTATTCCCAAAGTAGCACCTACACGTCTAACTTCATCTTTAAAGATAGCTCTTAAAGGCTCTACTATTTTAAGCTTCATAAAATCTGGTAATCCCCCAACATTATGATGACTCTTTATGGTTGCAGAAGGTCCGCCATTTGCCGAAACACTTTCAATAACATCTGGATAAATAGTACCCTGGGCCAACCATTTTACATCTTCTAATTTATGAGCCTCGTCATCAAATACTTCAATAAAGGCATTTCCAATAGCTTTACGTTTTTGCTCTGGATCTTCTATTCCTGCTAAAGCATCCAGAAAACGTTGCGAAGCATCAACACCTTTTACGTTAAGCCCCATACCTTCGTACTGGTTTAAAACTTTTTCGAATTCATTTTTACGAAGCAAACCATTGTTTACAAAGATGCAATACAGATTTTTACCAATAGCTTTATTTAATAAAACTGCTGCTACTGTAGAATCTACACCTCCAGAAAGTCCCAATACAACTTTACCGTTTCCTACTTTTTCCTGAATAGCTTCAACTGTTTCTTCAACAAAAGAATCTGGCGTCCAGTCTTGATTAAGACCAGCTATTTTTACTAAAAAGTTTTCTAAAATTTGTTTTCCGTCGGTTGAATGATATACCTCCGGGTGAAACTGAATGGCATAAGTTAATTCGCCTTCAATTTTAAATGCTGCATTTTCAACATCATGCGTACTAGCTATCAAACTTCCTCCTGTTGGCAATAGTTTAATGGTATCGCTATGACTCATCCAAACCTGACTGCCTTGTTCTACATTTTCAAAAAATTGTTCGCCGGTTTTAATGAACGATAGATTAGCACGACCATATTCCCTAGTGTTTGAAGGAGCTACTTCTCCACCAGAAAAATGTGCCAAATACTGTGCCCCATAACATACTGCTAAAAGGGGTTTTTCACCACGTATTTGAGATAAATCCGGATGTAACGCTTCCTCTCCTCTTACAGAATACGGGCTACCGGAAAGTATAACGGCTTTATACTCCTCTAAATTTGCTGGAATCTTGTTAAATGGATGTATTTCGGAATAAATGTTGAGTTCCCTAACTCGACGGGCAATAAGCTGTGTATATTGCGATCCGAAGTCTAAAATTAGTACCTTGTCATGTTGCATGCGCAAAAGTAATAATTGATTTTAGAATGACGAATTATGATTATCGATTTTTTTTAAATTTTTATTCCATAGAATCCAAAATCATCTCGATATCTTTCCCAGTCGTATCAGGATTAATAAAGCAGAACCTCGAAACGGTCTCATAACTATCCCCTGTTCTCCATTTTGTGGGAGTTACCAACGCAAAACCTTCTCTGTGGTTTTTATAAGTCCACTTGGTATAATCTTCTGGTTTCCAACCTATTCTTCTATACAGTACGCAAGACAAACTTGGTTCTCTAACCAGTTCCAAATAAGGACTTTCCGTTATCATTTTCCCGGCCATTTGAGCCAGTTCTATACCACGTTCTACAGCCTCTTTGTACCTATCTGTTCCGTGAGTTGCCAACGAAAACCATAAAGGCAAACCTCTTACCCGGCGTGTTAATTGTATTTGGTAGTCGGTTGGATTGAAACCATCGGCTCCTTCGTCCTTAAAAATATCGAGATACGACCCTTCTTGAGCATGTGCCTTTTTAGCCAATTCCGGGTTTTTATAAATAACGGCGCCACAATCGTAAGGCGAAAACATCCACTTATGCGGGTCGATCGTAATACTGTCTGCTTTTTCTATACCATTAAATAAATGTTTAACAGAATCGGCAGCTAAAGCACCACCACCGTAAGCAGCATCAACATGAAACCATAAGTTTTCTTTTTTACAAATATTGGCTATACCTTCTAAATCATCAATAATACCGGCATTCGTTGTACCACCAGTTGCTACCACAGAGAATAATCGTTTACGCTGACTCTCGGTTAAACCTTTAATCGTTTTTTCCAATTCTATTCCTAGCAACCTTTCCTCTGTATCTACCAACAACACATCCACATCAATAACCTTAGCCATAGCTTTAATTGAAGAGTGTGCCCCTATAGAGGTAATTATAAGTCCTTTTTCCCTTTTAAAAACATCGTTTTCCCTCCAGTGTTCTCTAGCCGTAACCATTGCAGAAAGATTGGCCGCCGTACCACCACTGGTAAAAACTCCAAATGCACCTTCTGGTAATCCTGTTAACGATACAATCCATTTCATGGCCTCATTTTCGCAAAAAATACCACCAGCACCCTCCATCCAATAAGCACCATGAATACTAGAAGCCGACGTTACCAAATCGAACATAATTGATGCTCTGGTTGGTGATGCGGGAACAAAAGCCAAATGCCTAGGATGATCTATTGGTACATTTGCTTTCATCAAGTGCTTTTTCCATAAATTAAAAGCATACTCTCCGCCAATACCTTTGTCTGTGATTGTTTCTCCTACGAGCTCTTTAAGTTTAGCTTCGCTTTTGGGTTTTCCTATCTTACTTTTGGTTGCAGAAATTCTATCTATAGCATACTTCATGACGTCCATTGTCATTTCAACCAATTCAATATCTATCTTATGCATTTGTTACAGGTTAGTTTGTTTGTAAATTTAATACTAACAGCTCAATTATATTATATATTGATATGATTTTTATAGCGTTAATATTGTGAATTCGCCTTTTAAAGGCTCCAGGTTCTCAATAAGATTTGGAATAAGTTTGGCGCCATATTCCAGGTAAAACTGGGAGAAGTTAGTATTTCGCTCTTGCAAACTTTGGCTGGGGAACAATTGCTCCTGCAATTCGGTCATTCTGGAAACTTGATCTGCCAACGTTTTCTTTTGAGCTTTAAGCAATCGTTTCTCTAAAGCCTCTAAGCCTTTTAGCTGTTTTATTTCCTGTGCTTTTACAGCTCCTATAAAAGACTTATCTGTTAGTTCTGCTAGCTTGAACAAATCCTTAAACTGATCTTCTAAATGAGTTTTTTGAGGCGAAAAGTCGATATTAATATTCGATATTTCCCTTACCTTTTTATTAATGAAAGTGTCTCGTTTTAAAAAGATATCTTCATCAGAGATATTCAATTTTTTTAATTTGTCCGTTTGCTGTTTTGTTTTAATCAAAACAGAATTACGCAATAGTAATATTGGGAACGGCACATTAACAGCCTTAAAAGATTGCTTTAATTGAAACCAATAGGCCAGTTCTCCCCCTCCTCCAATATAACATAGATTAGGCAATATAACTTCCTGATACAAAGGACGCATAATTACATTTGGCGAGAACCTCTCCGGATACTCTAAAACCTCCTTTTGTATGGCTTCCTTGCTCCAACTAATTTCGGTATTCAACACCTTATACACACTATCTTCAAACACAATACGTTCCCGTAAGTTCTTTTTTAAATAGAATAAATTAATCTCACGCGGATTTACCTGAATATTATATGCTTTTGAAAGTTCCTTGTTTGTTTCCTGAACAGACTTAAACGATGTTTGATTAAACAATTCACCTTCTACAAAGGGTGCAAATTGTTTTTTTAAGTTTGCTGCATTGGCATCTATAATAACTAAACCATAATCTTTAAAAAGTTCGTTAGCAAGATAACGCGTAGCATCTGCTAAATTATCATGATTTAGGTAAGCGTTATTAAATAAATCCCTTAAATAATCGGCATTTTTACTCGCTCCTAACTCTTTCGAGTATAAATTAAGTACAGCATCTAAACCATCTAACGGTAGTTCTCCAACAGCTCCTTTAGCGTCCCTGTTCCACTGTACTTTCTTTCCTTTAAAATTGAAGTAATTAATCTCGTCGAAGTCATGATCTTCGGTTGCCATCCAATAAACCGGAACAAAATTGTATTTCGGGTAAGCTGCTTTTAAGGCTTTTGAAAGATTAATAGCAGAAACTATTTTATATAAAAAATATAATGGTCCGGTAAATAAGTTAAGTTGGTGACCCGTAGTAATGGTATACGTATGCTCTTTTTGTAAATCTTCAATATTCTGGCGTGTTATATCAGATATAGCAATACCGTTGTATTGTTCCCTTAAACTATTAACCAGAATATCCCTGGATTCTTTTTGGAAGGATAAGCTTTTTTCTTTTATCTGATTTTCAAAATTTTCAAGCTTAGGAAAATGATGATAAAACGCATTTAACTCCGGCTTTTCTTCAAGATAATCACAAATTAACGATGAAAAATAGCCTGTTTTTTTAAATGAGATACAGTCTGATGGCATAAATAATATTGAAAATTTAGAAATGTAAAGATACAGATATTGAATTTCGAAATTCTAAAAAATTCGTTAAGAGTTTACCCCTTAATTCGAGTTTTTACCTGAGTCTTATTAACGTTTAAAAGCATTACAATTAATTAGGTTCTTAATCACAGCATAACATTAACTCATTTCTATTAATGTTTCTGTAACCTTATTAACTTAATAGTAACCTTAAATTGATGTAACAACATTAATCCTATAACAAACATTAAGTTCTCTAATAATAATTTTGGAAGCACAATAATTAATCTAAAATATACTAATCAAAAATCATGAAAAAATTATTTAAACTTTTATTATTATTAACAGTTGTAACAACTACTGGCTTAACGGTAATTAGTTGTGATATAGAAGACGGTAAAGATGGAAAAGACGGTGTAGATGGCGTAGACGGTAAAGACGGAAAAGATGGTGACAATTATACACCTGCCGAGTTTCCTCCTTTAACAGCTTCGAAAACTCCTAACTTATTAAAAATCGATGGCGCGTTTTCTTCAATTACCGTAACACCAATATTATCATCTGAAGATAAAATAGAAGGAACTCCAGATTTCGTTTACGGTTCTATGGCAGATGGCGCTGGTTTATTGGCTGAGAATGACGACACTTTTACTTTAATAAATAATATTGAAGCAGATTATTCTATTGCCAGAATTAAATTAAATAAAGATTTAAAACCATTTCACGGTGAATATATCTTAAACGCTCACGCTACTGCTTTTACTGCACAATGTTCTGGGTCTTTAATAACTCCTGAAGAACATGGTTTTGGCCCATTATACCTGTCTGGCGGAGAATGGGGAGGTGCCTCTAAAGGTGTTTTTGCAACTAACCCATACAAATCTCCAGATAATGCTAGTAACGCCATCATGCTTCATAAATTAGGGCAATGGTCTACAGAAAATGCTGTTGTAATCGGTAAAGATGCTTACTCAGATAAAACTGTTGCGTTTATTGGCGATGACCACTCAGATAATTCCGTGCCTTCTGGTCAGTTAGGTATGTATGTTGGAGATCGTGGCGATTTTAACAGAGGAAAATTATATGGTTTAAGAGTTACTTCTGCCGGAATTGACTTTGAAGTTGACATGGTTGAGGGTGTAGAATATGATGCCGATTTTGTTGAATTAAACGAAACTGAAATTGGCTTACTAGATGCAGAATGTAAAGCTAAAAACGTTATGGGATTCTCTAGATTAGAAGATATCGATTGGAGAAGAGGTTCTGCTGCAAACCAAAGAGAAATATACTTTGCTGTAACTGGTCGTAATAAAACAGACTTAGTAGGTAAAGGATCTTTATTAGGTAGAATTTACAGAGTCGTATTAAACGATACAGACCCAACTGGTGCTGCTAAAATTACTTGTGTACTAGATGGTGACAAAGACGGTGGTAAAGCAGATGGTTTCCACTCTCCTGATAATATTTTAGTAACAGAAAACTATGCATACATTCAAGAAGACCCTAACGGATACGCCTCTTTAAATGCAGACATTACTGGTTATGCTAAATTATACCAATACAACTTAATGACTGGTGATTTAAAAACAGTTTTAGAATGCGATCAAGATGCTGCGGCTAATCAAGGCTATGGTACTACTTCAAGAATGTGGGAGATCACAGGAATGATCGATGTTACAGAAACTGTAAACAACGGTACGAACACATTCTTATTAATTACTCAAAATCACGGTTGGGAACCAGCAGACGGATCTGCTTTTACAGACGTTAAAGCGAACTCTGCTCACAACTCTAGAAAAGAAGGTTCCGTTTTACACGTTATTACAGGTTTAGACAGATAATAGAATATACATGAATAACATCTTATTTTTAATAAGAGCTAAGGCATATACTTTTAGTATATGTCTTTTGCTTTTAACAGGAACTGCTTGTAAAAAAGAAGTAGCAAACACAAAACCAGTATCAATAAGCGAACAAATAGAAAACTTATACACAACAGAGTTAAGCCATTGTATTAATGCTCTTGATTCATTAGCATTACTAAAAAATACTCATGATAATATTGAAAATTATAAAAAAGCCAGATTACATTTTAAATCTATAGAGCCCATATTGTCATTTATAGATAAAGACAACTATAAATCCTTAAATGCCCCTAATATTCTTCAAATTCATGAAGAAGACCCAACCGATATAAAAATTAGAAATCCTTTTGGTTTTCAAGTTATTGAAGAATTATTGCATGAACCCCAAATAGATTCCTTAAAAATCAAAGAAACTATTTCTATTACCAATAGCCGATTAAAACTGATAAAAAAGAATATACACATCGATTTTAAAGACCACCATATTATTTGGTTGCTGCGAAACGAAATAGCACGCATCGCTACAACAGGCATTACAGGATATGATTCGCCGGTATTAAGCCAATCATTACAAGAAAGTCAGTACGCCTATACAACACTGGAAAAAATCATTACACTATCTAAAGATAAATTTCAGTCTGAAGCACTCTATCAAAATATTTTAAAGGCTATAGCTGAAGCTAAACAAGTTTTAAACCATGATTTTGATAGTTTTGATAGATATGTATTTATAAAAGATCATATTAACACACAATTAAAACTTCTGGTTAGTATGCAAAAAGATTGGCAGGTTGCGTTTCCCTTTCAATTGGCATTATCGAATAATATCATCTCTTTATTCTCTGCCGAAACTTTAAATGCAGATTACTTTACCGACTATAAAAGCGACACTACGAATCTAGCTTCAAAGATAGCTTTTGGTAAAACACTGTTTAATGATGTTAATCTTTCTAAGAATCATGACATGGCTTGTGCGACCTGTCATATAAAAGAAAAAGCCTTTACAGATGGCAGACGTGTTTTTGACGACAGACAAACAAGAAACTCTCCTACTCTAACCTATGCAACCTATCAACAAGCTTATTTTCATGATGCCCGTACAGGCAGTTTAGAAGGTCAAATTGTTGGTGTTGTAAATAACCATAACGAGTTTAATATGACTATGGATTCTATTATCGTTCGGGTGCGAAAAAATCCAGAATACAAACGCTTGTTAGATTCCTTATACAACAATAAAAGAGACGATTTTAATATAAGACACTCTATAGCATCCTACGTAAGAACGTTAAGTGCGTTTAATTCTAAATTCGATCGTAATATCAACAACCAGGAAAATACGCTAACAGACAACGAAATAAAAGGATTCAACTTATTTACTGGAAAAGCACAATGTGCTACTTGTCATTTTGCACCAGTTTTTAACGGTACCATTCCACCAGAATATAAAGAAACAGAAATGGAGTTAATTGGTGTCCCTCAAAAAAACGATACCATTAACGCTACTATAAGCGAAGATCTAGGCAGGTACTATACCTACAAAACACCAGAACGAAAACATTTTTTTAAAACACCAACTATAAGAAACATCGAAAAAACCGGTCCTTATATGCATAATGGTGTCTATAATACCTTAGAAGAAATCGTTGATTTTTATAACAGAGGCGGCGGTGCAGGAATAGGTATTAATGCAGAACTGCAAACATTACCACCAGATCCGTTAAACTTAACCCAAGACGAGCAAAACGATTTAATTGCTTTTATGAAAACACTTACCGATAATGATTTAAACGAGACAAATAATTAAAATATTTATCACCGAAACAACATATATGTGGAAAAGAAAAACAACACTATAAACATTATTTATAACATGGTTAAAACTCATATGACATTAAAATTAGTATTAAGTCTGGTGGTTTTAAACATTAGTTTTTCTTTTTCACAAATAACATTTAATGTTGATTATGAGATGTCTTTCTCAGACTTTAGATAAAAATTGGAGTATTTTAGTTACTATGATATAAAATCATATTGAAAAAGAGTTTCTAGTCTTATAGTCCGGCCTTATTTCTTATTCCTAAAAACAGTTTTTATTTTATCCAAAATCCGCTAGATTTGCAGGTAAGAAATTAACACATCAATGCACTAATTTCTTTGTTAATTTTATGCAATGTCCGAATTAAAAACCGTTTAGTTTTTTTAACCAAACCCAATTTTGGTGAGCGTTAAAAAAATATAATATTAACCTACATTAATAATATGGGACTAGACATGATTCCCCTTGATAAGCCCAAACCGGGATTTGAAGACAGGTATACAGAAATTCACAAACTACTTATTGAAGACAATTTCCCCAAACCACCACTAATAAAAAGGCTTTTAGGTAAAAAGCATACAACAAGAGATAAATTATTTAAAGAATGGCTTGCTATGGGAATTAAATCTTACGAAACCATAAAAGCCCCTAGAGTTGGTACGGATAAGAATGCCAATATCTGGATAATGAAACAATACGACCTGTTAGATGAAAAACCACCAATAAAAAGCTACATAAACCAAAACAAAGGGCTTTACGTTATTGAATTAGCAAAAGAACAAGATGGCGTTCCAGACCCTGAGTATTGTGGTATAGGAGATAGAAATATTTTTCGGGGAGAGTATTTAAAAGACTGTATTGATCTAATAGGAGAAAAACTCGTAAATGAAGCCTGGAAATCAAAATTGGCAGACGAAACATTAGACTACGGACATAGGTTAATGAAAGCTACCAATAAAATCGCCAGGAAACACGATCTTGAATACTTGAAAGATCAAAAAACGCCGCCAGGCCATCATTACGATCACATTGAAAGCAAAATTCATTTACTATACGCCATCTCAAAATGGCTAATATTTTATGGTGAAAATGGTCATGGCTATGAAGCTGAATATTAAAAACCCTAACACGGTTATAGCAAATAATACCAGAAAATTTTGCATATTGCCTGCAACAAATCTCATATAAAACTTAATACATTAAAAAATACCATGAAATACAACCACATCTACTTTTTAGGATTAATACTGCTTATTATATCCTGTAATAATAAAAAAGATAATAGTACTCCTGCTAGCAATAATAAGGTATCAGAGAATATTCAAAAGGAGAATGAATCGCCAAATGAGAGCAACCAAACCGAAAAGTTAAAAGCACAAGAAACGTCAAAAGAAAATTCAATTCCAGAAGCCATTCTGGTAATTAAAAAACAATTTGGCGATATAAACTCCTCTATTGCTAACTATTCAAAAAAAGAAAACAAGGATATTAATATCTCTAAAGACATCAACCCAAACAACTATGCTTTCGAAGGCGCAAGCATCCATCAATTAGCTATCGCAAACCTAGATAGATATTACGAAGGAACCGATTTAAAGAAGGCAGTTGTAACGTTTGAAGGTGCAAATGAAGATTTAATCTCCGAATATTACTTTTGGAATAATGCCTTGTTTTTTGTCTTTAAAACAAAAGTTAATTATCTAAAACCTAAATGGGCCGATGATTTTAAAGCATCCGATACGAAAAAGACTGAAAACAGATTTTATTTTAAAAACGATACGTTGATTCGATGGCTCGATCCACAAAAAAAGCAAGTTGATGTAACCAATGAAGAAGCTAAAAAAATAACACAAGAAATATTAAGCGACTCCCAATTGTACAAAAACTTAAAATAATTACGACTACCCAGTTATAGTATTAAATACAGAGGAATTTCAAAAAACACAAGAAGAATTATAAATATTCCTCTCAATTCAAAATTTGAAAGTATTTACATACATAAAAACATATAATCCATCAACTTAACGAATAAAGTGTTAAAAATCAATCGACAAAAGTATTATTCGTTCATTTTTTTTGTAACTTAATGAGATTAAATTCATTTATCATGAAAAGTACTACCCGCCTAACATTAAAAGGTCTACTTATCCTTATGTTTTTTTGCTTTTCTGCTGTTAATGCACAAGATGCAAAAGCTATAAAAGAAATTAAGGGAAAAGTTATTGACCAAAAAACCAATGATCCTTTAGTTTTCTCAGATCTAATTATTGCTAATTCCAATATTAGCACCGTAACCAACACCGATGGGGAATTCCTTTTAAAAATACCGCAAGACTTATTAGACGGTATTTTAATTGTTTCATACCTAGGTTATGAGAAAAAAGAAATTAAAATTTCGACTATAGATAAAAAACTAAAAATAGCACTAACTCCTGCTATTACGGAATTATCCACTGTTGAAATTGACACTTATAAAGATGCCAAAACACTTCTGGAGGCCACTCTAAAAAATAAAAGCTTAGTATATAACGATAATAGTACGTTAATGACGGCTTTTTACAGAGAAACTATTAAAAAAAGAAGAAGAAACGCATCTCTATCTGAAGCCGTAGTAAAAATACATAAGCGTCCTTATAACAACTATAAAAAAGATGCTATAGAACTCGTTAAATCCAGAAAAAAAACAGATTATACAAAGCTTGATACGCTTGCTGTGAAATTGCAAGGAGGGCCTTTTAGCAATCTATATACGGATATAATAAAATATCCAGAATATATTTTTACAAAAGAGGACATCCCGCTTTACAATTTTAGTTTTGGAAAATCTACTCAAATAGATGACGATCTAATTTATGTTATTAAATTTAGACAGAAACCACATGTGGAAACGCCTTTGTACTATGGTAAGCTTTATATTGATGCTAAAACTTTAGCGCTCACAAATGCCGTGTACAGTTTAAATGTTGAAAACAAAAAAGCAACAAGTGAAATGTATGTGCGTAAAAAGCCTGGATCTGCTATCGTATATCCAACAGAAGCCACCTACAGAGTAAATTACAGAACTAAAAATGGCAAATGGCAATACGCATACAGTAATATTTCGTTAACCTTTAAAGTTAATTGGAAAAGAAGACTGTTTAATAACGTTTACACGTTAAACAGCGAAATGGCAATTACAGATTGGAGAATTACGGATGCGGACATTCAAAGACCTAGAAAAAAGATGTTACGTCCAACTACCATTTTAGTTGACGCCACTTCTGGTTTTTCCGATCCTAAATTTTGGGGTGTATACAATATAATAGAACCCGAAAAATCTATAGAATCTGCTATTAAGAAAATACAAAAGCAGTTAAAAAAGGCTAAAGAAAACAGGAAAACAAGTAAAGAAACAAAAAAGGCATAGCATTTAACCGTTACCTTTTTAAAAGAGGTTTCAAAAGTTGATTTACTTACTTTTGAAACCTCTTTGCTTATTTAAATTTACGTGAGTTACACATTATAAAAGTTTTAAGCTTTACAAAATAGGTTACTTTAACGTGAATCTTGCTTAAGAATTCAAGGTGTTCCTCCCTTTTAAAAAGGGAGGTGGATCCCGATGAGATCGGGATTCGGAGGGTTATATTTGTTTGTTATTTTTAATAAAACTCCTCTTTCTTCCTATTTTTATCAAAATCGAAATTCATTTCTCGGCTTTAATTTAAAGAGGAGAGCACTGTGACAGTAAAAAAATAGTTCTGAAACAAGTCTGGGACACACAACAACATAAATTCTCTTATCCAAGATTCATGTTACTTTAAATTCAAATTTAGTTTTTCTGACAATTAGTATCTACCATGTCAGTCTGAGCTTGTCGAGGACATTTATCGATTATCAGGATGGTCATATTCAGTATAATTTTTAGAAAACTTAACCAAATCTTTCCAATTTTCATTAATAAGTACTTCTTTTTTCCGTTGAGACTATCCCTAAATATGTATACGTAATAAAACTTCGTTCCAAACAAGACTGTGCTTCGACAAGCTCAGCATGACACTCCAACACTAATTTATCTTTTAGCTTAAGACTAACGTCATACTTTTTAACGAGCTGATTTAAAAGTTGCTCATCATCGAAATTATTTTATGAAACATTATTTTTAATTGCGACAATTATAATATTAAGCAGATTCCTGCCTTACTGAAACTAGTTCAGCACATGCCGCAGGAATGACAACCACTATTCCTTTTTAAACGTATTAGGGTATCGTTTCCCAAACGATTTCCACAAGGTTGGCAAATACTCACCAGAATTCATTTTCCTAATCGTTCCTATTGGGTTATTCACAATTGCTTCAACTTCT
Source organism: Flavivirga eckloniae (assembly GCF_002886045.1). NCBI lineage: Bacteria > Pseudomonadati > Bacteroidota > Flavobacteriia > Flavobacteriales > Flavobacteriaceae > Flavivirga > Flavivirga eckloniae. Next base: position 768,283 of record NZ_CP025791.1, read on the forward strand.
GGAAATTGCTTTAAATCAACATTTCTATTTTTAAAATTCTCTTTTAACTGATTCATAGAGAGTTCAAAAATATAGCCATACTTAGTAAGCCACTTTTCTAATTCCGCATCGGTTAATTTAATTGAGCTCATTGATTTGTCGGACAATTTATCCTTAGTAGTAATCAAAGTTTTATCTGTATTAAGATCCTCCTCAACAGTTTCGCCATTTAGCTTTTTTAAGATAAGATCTAATTTATTTTTTATGTCCTTTATTTCTTTGTCTTGCTGTAACACTTTTAAAGCAATATCATTCGTATTAATACCAATAGCCACGTTTATATAACCAAACGTTTCATTCCTTGAAGCCTCCCAGGCAACTCCTAAAATAGACTGATAATCTGTAATCTTCATATTACCGGGCGATACCGCTATTCCTGTACCATCATTATTTCCAGAAGGTAAAATATAGTCTCCTACATTCACTTTACCAACAACCCGAACAGGTACTTGACCTAAAAAGGCTACCTTTTCAAAATGGTTTTCATTCCCTTTTACCATATTCCCCAACACAATAGGGTTTGTAGAAATAACCATGATATGATGGGCATCATTTATAGTCTTACTAATCTTACCGCCCTTTACCCCTACGATATCACCTTTAGCAAAAGTTTCGGCATGATTTTCTTTTTCCAACCATTCCGCATAATCGGCCCCACCAGATTCATACGACACACCAACATTATTTTCTGCAGCTACAGTTAACTCAATCCATTTGGCACCCAAAACAAAATTGTTTACCAACATAACCCCAGCTTCAGCAACATCTAGCTGGGTGCCACAAGCAATTTGTTCTGCTAAAGTAAAAGCCTGCTCTAACCCTGCCATAGCTTCATCCCAAATAAATCTAAAACTACTGTGCAGTTCACTTAAGGTTTGTCCTTCTATTGCGCCATGAATACCAAAATCATCCCTAAAAGTCACAAAGTTTTTCCCCGTATTTCTACCTGCGTTTACCTGAATAATAACACCTTGATCGCTCCCACGTACAACTAACGGGTAAGCAGCAGTACTGGTTTGTCCACCAGTAAGGGAAGCATCAATAGTTACCTGGCCATTTAAATTTGAGCTTTGGTTTACTGTAATATTTCGAAAAACACCATCTTGAAATGTAGACGTTCCATCCACAGATAAATCTCCAGAAAGATTGGTTGTGGCACCATTATTAACATTTAATGAGTTGTTTAAATTTGTAATGCCTTCTACTGTTAAATCTGCATATAATTGTGTGTCGCCACCAACTTCCAAAGGCCCATCAAAAGCCACTAAACCGTCCACTGTTAAGTCTCCTGTTAAGTAAGTAGGGCTTTGATTATTTACGGTTAAATTGTTATTTAAATTTGTAGCTCCATCAACATCTAAAGTAGATGTGGCAACAATTTCACGATGTCTCACATACGGAATATAGGTAAGCTCCTGATAACTAAACTCTACCATACCATCCCCATTATTCAAATCTATTTCTACCCTTAAAAACTTCGAGTTATTCCAATAAACCTGATTAAATGCCCCAATATTAGGTGTCCCCTTTCCCATAACCAAATTAATCATACCATAAGGATCGGTTGTTGTACTTTGTGTTTCTTGATATTCGGCATTACCACCATCATCAATAATGGTAAACCTAACCTGCAAATCTGTATTTGGTAAATTATTAGACGGTATATCTACTCCCGGAATTTCCTGCGGATTATTATCAATAATTACTGCTTGATAGGTAATACCATCTGTTTGAGAAAAACTTAAAAAATAAAAAAAAGTTAATATGAGGGTTAAAAATGGTTTTTTCATGAGTTCTTATATTTAAAAATCACAATTGCAGTTTGGTAGATTAATAATAAAACCAATCCCAAATTGATGAGCATTTAAGTTTAATTTTTCTGCGCTAATGCCACTATTGAGCAATACCGTTTTTCCGTAAGTATAATTTGCAAAAATGGCAGTGTTATTGGAAATGGGATATTGCATTCCTAAACCGCCTTTTATAAAAAATATATTGTTATTGAATTCGTCCTCTCCAACTAAATCATATACTTGATTGTTTATGGTTTGATTCCCTCTAATTAAAAACTCTGAAGCTATAGCACCCTTAAAAAAGAACGAGAAATCCCGCAATCGGAACAAATGAATATCTAAACCAGCCTTAACTCCCAAATAATTAACATCCCACTCAAAATAATTATCCAATCTGTTATCACTACCTATGGCACCATAACCGGAATACGAAGCTCCTAAAGACAAAAACAATGTTTTTGCCTCATTAATGTTATGACGGTAACCCATACCGATATAGGATTTGGATTGAGATAAAAGATTATCCAAAGGTTGACCTTGCGAATTTTTATAATCAAAAGACGAAACCGTCGTACCATACTCCATATATAATTGTTGACTATACCCTGAAATACTAAATATTAGAACGAGGCTAATTAGTAACTGTCTCTTCATGTTAACGTTTAATAATTTTTGATTTAAGTAATTTAGATCGCATACTTACATGAACCAAATAACTCCCTGTATTAAAATGTTTTAAATCTAAAACTATAGACTGCATTGGGTTAAACCGCTGTGCTAAAATGATTCTTCCTAAAACATCCCTAACCGTAACCAGTAATACATCAATAACGGGCTCTTTAAATTGTATTTGGACCTTGGAAGAAAACGGATTTGGGAAAATATCTGCTTTAAAATCCGTATTAAAACCGTTAACAATTATAGAAGCGGAAACAGGTTGCAGATACCCTTGTCGTAAAGAATAATTATTGGTTTCAAAGGTATTGATAACACTACCCTGACCAATACTCTCAATAATATAATAGCTTTTATTGTTTGCGTAAACTACATGTGAAGACCCTTGACTTGCCAAGGTTTGCTTTCGCAATATTTGAGCATTACTAAAATGAAAAACAAATACAAAAGCAATTAAAAAAACGTAATTTTTTAACATATTTTCTGGTTAGCGCTGCCAAACTAATTTGTAACCACTTATGAAACAAATAAATACTGCAATCTGCACATTTGTTCGCTAAAGCTGTTTTCCTAATATAAAATTCGCACATAGTTGTTTTTCAAATTAGAAAAGTTAAAAAAACGCTCTGTAACAAATACAAAATGAAGCCTTTACACCCATAGCATCTAAAAATAGTATTAATGTCGTATATATGTATTCAAAACATATATTATGATGGGAAACTTAACCTACAAAGTCATCAAGATTATATGCCTTATAATTCTTGTGTTAATACTTAAAAATTGCACCAAGCAAAATGATGATATATTTACATCAATTCATAATCCTCTTGAAAATCCTGAAAATGGCCCTGCAGCAGGAAATCCCGATGGTAACTCAGCTATACCAGTTGAAGCTGGTTTAGAAGATGTTTCAACCCCAGATATCGTTATTGGGGATGGCACTCCAGAAAGCTGTACCTGTGAAGCTGTGGTAGACGCCGTAGCTAAAGGAGGAAAAATAGTTTTCGATTGCGGCTCTGAACCGCATACCATTATTATGGACAAACCTGCTAAAGTGTTTAACAACGCCAACCCAGATGTTATTATTGATGGAGGCGGATTAATTACATTAAGTGGTGGTGGAAACTCGCGTATTTTATATATGAATACATGCGATCCAGAGCAAGTATGGACAACAGAGCATTGCCAGAATCAAGATCATCCAAGACTTACTGTACAAAACATCACCTTTGCAGATGGCAACTCAACTTCGGAAACCGAATATACCGGTGGCGGTGCTATTTGGGTTCGTGGCGGACGATTTAAAGTGATAAACTCTCGCTTTTTTAATAATCATTGCAAAAGTACCGGACCTGATGTTGGAGGCGCAGCTATTCGTGTTTTTAGTCAATACAACGACCAACCTGTCTATGTTGTAAATACGACTTTTGGCGGTGCTGAAGGTTATGGGAACGTAGGATCTAATGGTGGTGGTATAAGCAGTATCGGTGTATCGTGGACGATTATAAATAGCTACTTTTCACATAATAGAGCCATAGGTAATGGTGGTAATCCGGCAGAAGCTGGTACACCTGGCGGTGGTAGTGGTGGTGCTATTTATAATGACGGAAATACCATGACTTTAACGGTACGTGGAACACGTATAGAAGAAAACGAAGTTAACTCATACGGATCATCAATTTTCTTTGTTAGTAACGATCATTCAGGAAATATAATTATAGATAATTCAACCATTCAAAATAACATTGGTGGTTCATGGTACCCTGTCTATCCTAGTATTTCTATGCATGCCGATACGCCGATAGCGGTAACGAATTCGACTATAGAACAATAATTCTAAACACTTACTGTAGTTTAAAAAAACACTCAACAACCATGGTTGTTGAGTGTTTTTATTTTTTTAATTTTAATCCTATTTTAACGTGAATCTTGCTTAAGAATTCAAGGTGTTCCTCCCTTTTAAAAAGGGAGGTGGATCCCGATGAGATCGGGATTCGGAGGGTTATATTTGTTTGTTATTTTTAATAAAACGCCTCTTTCTTCCAATTTTTATTAAAATCGAAATTCATTTCTCGGCTTTAATTTTAAGAGGAGAGCACTGTCACAGTAAAAAAATAGTTCTGAAACAAGTCTGGGACACACACCGACATAAATTCTCTTATCCAAGATTCACGTTATTTTAAACTGTAACGATTTTTCAGGACGACTCAGAATGTAGCCGCATTAGATTACATTTCAAGTTTACATTAATTATTTAAAACAACGTCCCTTGCCCTTCGCCATCTATATCGTCTCCTTCCGATGCTTTAATATCATTATCTGAAGAAGCTTCTGGGTTAACCTCAGTTTCATCAACAACTTCTAAATCCTCTGCATGTACTTCCTCAGGAGCTTCATAAGGTAATGAATCTAATAGATTAACCTGATTTATTTTATCTCTTGTTAACTGGTTTCCTAAAGCAGTTATCCCTTTAATAGCAATAAATTCTTCGAGGTTAACTTCCAAATTGGCTTTTCGGTCTTTACCGCGTTCCTTAGCAAATACAACTTCTGCCATTGGTCTCCAATCTGTAGATACAATTTCTAATTGAGAATCCGGATGGTCTGAAATAAACGAATCTACTTTCGATTCATTTTCAATCAAGAAACGTTTTACATAATAAATTTCCTTTTCTCCATTATAATAGATGGCCGATACTGGTTTTTTAGGAATCCATTTTTCCATAACAATCATATCGCTATCAAAATGCATGGTTACTTCTGGTGTAACCGTTTTAATAATACCGGATTGTGTGATAATTAGGAGCTTATCTTCGCCTCTAAATTCGCCAATTAACTCGCCTCTACCATCTACATTTAAACGTTGTACGGAATCATCAAACCATATTTTACGTGGTTTTAAAGTAGAAACGCCTTTTTCTTTTAACTCAACGCGTTTTATAGAATATTTAGTAACCAAATTTCCTTTAGATACGCGACCTTTTATAAGTATATCGGCAAAATTAATATCCCATTTCAACTTCTTGATACTTCCAGCCTGTCGTAACAATATAGTAACGACTTCGGCTTCTCCGTTAGGATTTGCAGAGAAATAAAGTACCGTAGAGCCCTTATTCCCATTAGTTAAGTCGTATTCTTTATCTCTTGTTACACCAGTAACAGCGAACCTTTTAATGTATGAAGGCCCATTTTTTCCATCGCGATAAATCAAGTTATAAATAGTACGCTTGTCTTTCTTTTTAAAGACGGCCACATACATAATATCTTTACCTATAAAAGTTTTTGTATCTACTTTGGTAACGACCATTTTACCGGCCTTGGTAAATACAATAATATCATCTATATCGCTACAATCCCCAACATATTCATCTTTACGAAGCGATGTACCTATAAAACCTTCTGCCCTATTTACATAAAGTTTTGTATTTCTTATAACCACTTTGGTGGCATCAACATCATCAAAAACACGAATCTCTGTTTTGCGCTCTCTTCCTTCTCCGTAATCTTTCTTCAATCTTTTAAAGTATGAAATCGCATACTCGATAAGGTTCTCTAAATGATGTTTTATTTCAGCTATTTGCTCTTCTAAAGCTTCAATGCGCTGCTGTGCTTTGTCAATATCAAATTTCGATATACGTTTAATTCGAATCTCCGTTAGCCTAACAATATCATCTTCTGTAACGGCACGTTTTAAGTGCTTAATATGTGGTTGCAGCCCTTTATCGATAGCCTTTATAACACCTTCCCAAGTTTCCTCTTCCTCAATTTCGCGGTAAATTCTGTTTTCAATAAAAATACGCTCCAAACTTGCAAAGTGCCACTGTTCTTCATGCTCTCCTAATCTAATTTCAAGCTCACTTTTAAGCAAGTGAACAGTATTATCTGTAGAACGACGCAGCATTTCAGACACCCCAACAAATAAAGGTTTATTATCTTCAATAACACAACCTAAAGGCGAAATAGACGATTCACAACTTGTAAATGCATACAACGCATCAATCGTTTTATCTGGTGATAACCCTCCTGGTAAGTGCACTAAAATTTCAACTTCGGCAGCAGTGTTATCTTCAATCTTTTTAATCTTTATTTTCCCCTTATCGTTAGCTTTTAAAATAGAATCTATAAGCGACGACGTTGTTGTTCCAAAGGGAATCTCAGTAATCACAAGTGTATTCTTGTTTAACTGGGAAATTTTAGCTCGCACGCGAACTTTCCCACCACGTAATCCATCATTATAATTGGTAAAATCTGCAATTCCGGCAGTTGGAAAGTCCGGCACTATGGTAAACCGCTTTCCTTGTAAATGCTTTATTGAAGCATCTATAAGTTCGATGAAATTATGTGGTAATATTTTTGTTGATAATCCTACGGCAATCCCCTCGCCTCCTTGTGCCAATAGCAACGGAAACATTACCGGTAAGTTTACGGGCTCTTTACGTCTGCCATCATAACTGGCTTGCCATTCAGTAATTTTTGGGTTATAGACTACATCCAACCCAAATTTAGAAATACGAGCTTCAATATAACGGGATGCTGCGGCACTATCTCCTGTTAAAATATTCCCCCAGTTTCCTTGGGTATCTATTAATAAATCTTTCTGACCAATTTGCACCATCGCATCTGCAATACTCGCATCTCCATGCGGGTGGTACTGCATGGTGTGCCCTACAATATTTGCCACCTTGTTGTAACGTCCATCATCCAAATCTTTCATAGAATGCATGATACGTCGTTGTACAGGTTTAAAACCGTCTTCAATGGCCGGTACGGCACGTTCTAAAATAACATAGGATGCATAATCCAGAAACCAATCCTTATACATGCCCGTAACCCGGGTAATGGTTTCTTGAGACTCATCTTGTTCGTTTGTTAAATCGTCGTTTGGGTCGTCTTCAGTCATATTTTATATCAGTTCTGAGTAGGAGGATCTCACTTCTTATTCTTCGTTAATTGCCTAATTCCAAAAATGACTAATAGTATCATTATTAGTATTCCCAGATAAGCAGTGCTATTATTTTTGTAACTTAAATCACTATAATCGACTTTAAAAAGCCACGCGACCAATAAAACTGCAGATGCTATAGTTATTATTAATCGTGCTTTAATCATACTATGCTTCTTCTTCAATTAAGTCCAGTTCAACTTTTAAATTGTCTATAATAAACTCTTGTCGTGTTGGTGTATTTTTACCCATATAGAAAGAGAGTAATTCTTCAATAGACATATTATCATCCAACATGATAGGATCTAATCGAATATCGTCGCCAATAAAATGCTTAAACTCATCCGGCGATATTTCACCCAATCCTTTAAATCGGGTTATTTCTGGTTTTGGTTTTAATTTATGAATGGCATTTACGCGCTCTTCGTCTGTATAGCAATAAATGGTTTCTTTTTTATTCCTTACACGGAACAAAGGCGTTTGTAAGATATATAAATGCCCTTCTTTTATAACTTCAGGAAAAAACTGAAGGAAAAATGTAATTAACAACAATCGAATATGCATCCCATCTACATCGGCATCAGTCGCAATTACAACATTGTTGTAACGTAGATCCTCTAAGGATTCTTCTATATTTAAAGCTGCCTGTAACAGATTAAACTCTTCGTTTTCGTAAACAATTTTCTTACTTAATCCGTAACAGTTTAGCGGTTTTCCTTTTAAACTAAAAACGGCTTGTGTATTAACATCGCGGGATTTGGTAATACTTCCAGATGCCGAATCTCCCTCGGTAATAAAAAGTGTTGTTTCTAAATTACGTTCGTTTTTAGTATCTCCAAAATGAACTCTACAATCACGTAATTTTTTATTATGAAGACTTGCTTTTTTAGCACGGTCTTTAGCTAATTTTCTAATACCGGAAAGTTCTTTACGCTCTCTTTCTGCTTGTAATATCTTGCGCTGAACAGCTTCTGCCGTATCTTGATTTTTATGCAGGAAATTATCTAAATGCGTTTTTACAAAATCATTTATATAGGTTCTTACGGTAGGCAAATCGCCTCCCATATCGGTAGAACCTAATTTTGTTTTGGTCTGACTTTCAAAGACAGGTTCCATAACTTTAATAGCTATGGCACTTACTACTGATTTTCTAATATCAGAAGCATCATAGTTTTTACCATAAAACTCACGTATGGTTTTAACCAATGCTTCTCTAAAAGCATTTAAGTGCGTACCTCCCTGAGTGGTATTTTGTCCGTTTACAAACGAATGATATTCTTCGCTATATTGAGTTTTACTATGTGTTAAAGCAACTTCAATATCGTCACCTCTTAAGTGAATAATTGGATATAATCTATCTGATTCATTAATATTTTCGCTTAATAAATCCTTTAATCCGTTTTCACTAAAATACTTTTCGCCGTTGTAAACTATGGTTAAACCTGGATTTAAGTACACATAGTTTTTTAACATTTTAACGATGTACTCACTTCTAAACTTATAGTTTTTGAAAATCGTTTCATCTGGAATAAAGGATACCTTGGTTCCTTTTCTTCTCGACGTATCCTCTAATAAATCTTTATTGATTAAAGAGCCTTTCTCGAATTCTGCTGAAGCCGATTTACTATCGCGAGTAGATTCTACCCTAAAGAATGAAGACAGGGCATTTACAGCTTTTGTACCGACCCCATTTAATCCTACCGATTTTTTAAATGCCTTAGAGTCGTACTTTCCTCCCGTATTCATTTTAGAAACCACATCTACCACCTTACCCAAAGGAATACCACGTCCGTAATCGCGAACGGTAACCTTAGTCCCTTGTATAGATATCTCAATGGTTTTTCCAGCCCCCATGACGAACTCATCAATAGAGTTATCTAAAACCTCTTTTAACAAGATGTAAATACCATCATCTGGAGACGATCCATCTCCCAACTTACCAATGTACATCCCAGGACGCATACGGATATGTTCTTTCCAGTCGAGTGAACGTATATTATCTTCGGTATAATTAGATTGTGCAGCCATAGAGTTGAGCGGAATTTTACGATAGATTGCTAATATAAGACAACGTTACAAAAAATAAAACCCCCATTACACAAAGTAATTAACAATATAAAATTGTTTTTGTTGAGAACCTTATGCATTCGCGTCCCGCTTCTTTAAAGAGATTAGCAATATGCCTACAATAACGACCAGAGCTCCAAAAAGTTGTAATAACGTTAGGATTTCGTTTAAGAAAACTGCGGCTAAAATAATCGTAGAAATTGGTCCGATTCCGGCTACAATCGCAAAATTCGACGAACTGATCATTTTTATAGAAGCCGATACCAAAAACGACGGAATTACGGTTGCAAAAACAGCAATTAAAAATCCGAGTAAATAGACCTGCCATGAAAAATTAAATAAATCGACATGATTGACGATACTATAATGCACAAACACGCAGGTACACGAAACAATCATGGCATAGGCCGTAAATTTCATAACCCCGAACTTTGGAATCAACCAGCCACTACCAACCAGATAAGACGCATAAGTGGCTGCACTTAGCAAAATTAGAACACCTCCTATGTAAGTGTCGTTTCCAGATATGGCAACCTCATCCCAAAAAGCAATAACGATACCCAAATAGGTTAAAGCAATAGCACCAGCCTGAATTTTGGTTATTGGCTGTTTTAAAAAGAACCTGTTTAAAAGAATGACCATAGTCGGGTACAAAAACAGTATGATACGCTCTAAACTGGCTTTTATATAAGTAAGCCCTAGAAAATCGAAATAACTCGCCAAATAATACCCAATAACCCCAAAGAAAACAACCCAGGCATAATCTTTTTTCCTAACGACAAGTCCGCTATTCTCATTTCGATACAAATAAGCTATAACTACGTAAAACGGAAAAGAAAACAACATCCTAAGCAGTAAAATACTAATAGGATCTACATGATACCGATAAGCCAATTTAACCATTACAGCTTTAGAGGAAAACAGCACTATACCCAGAATCCCTATAAGCACACCATAAACAAAAGTCCTTGTTGTTTGCATCCAGTGAAAGTAATTCCTTCCTTTTTAGCAACTATTTTAAATATTGAAGAATTACGATGTTCAGTTTTTTGTTAGTAGTAATCAGTTGGCGGTGTTCGGTGATCAGTGTTCAGTGATCAGTAAACAGTATATAGTGTTTGGTTAGCAGTTACAACACATCTATTCCTTTGCGTCTTTGCGGGGAAAACTCAGTGATCAGGCAACAGTATTTAGCATAATCAACCAATTAAAAATCAATCATTTAAACCCTCAGAAATAAATAAAAAATTTAACAAATCAGAACTTCCTTTGCGTCTTAGCGGCTTAGCGTGAAAAATTCAGTGTTCAATGTTCAATGTTCAGTGTTCAGTGTTCAGTGTTCAGTAAACATGTTTAAATATAAATAAACACCATATACTTTTAAATAAACACCAAACAACCCACAGAAAACAAAAGTCTTAATTCCTTATCCTTTGCTCTCTTTCTACCTTTCAACTTTCAACTTTCAACTTTTCAACTTCTGACTTCAAGCTTCTAACTTCCAACTCCCACCTAAACATTAAACAAGAAATGCATCACATCCCCATCCTTAACCACATAGTTCTTTCCTTCCACACGCATTTTCCCTGCCTCTTTCACTTTGGTTTCACTACCGTAAGACACGTAGTCGTCGTAACCAATAACCTCGGCACGAATAAAACCTTTTTCAAAATCGGTATGAATAATACCTGCCGCCTGTGGGGCGCTTGCTCCTATGTCAACCGTCCATGCGCGAACTTCTTTTACACCAGCTGTAAAATAGGTTTGCTGATTTAACAACTTATAAGCAGAACGAATCAACTTAGCAGAACCCGGTTCATCCAAGCCAATATCCTGTAAAAACATTTGGCGTTCCTCGTAATCATCCAATTCATTAATATCAGCTTCAGTACCAACAGCCAAAACTAATACCTCAGCATTTTCATCCTTAACCGCTTCCTTTACCCGTTCAACATAAGCATTACCAGAAGTTGCCGCACCTTCATCAACATTACAAACATACATAACAGGCTTATCGGTAATAAACTGCAATGGTTTTACAAATTCATCATAATCCTCTTCGCTAAACTCTAAAGCACGAACCGATTTCCCTGCTTCCAAACCTGCTTTTATTGTTAGTAATATAGACTCTTCTTTCTGAGCCTCCTTATTGCCGGTTTTGGCAGCACGCTTCACTTTATCCAACTTCTTTTCAGCCGTTTCTAAATCCTTAAGCTGTAACTCCATATCGATAGTTTCTTTATCTCGTATGGGATCTACACTACCATCAACATGAACAATATTATCGTTATCAAAACAACGCAATACATGTAGAATAGCATCGGTTTCTCTAATATTTGCTAAAAACTGATTTCCTAATCCTTCTCCCTTACTCGCTCCTTTTACAAGACCAGCAATATCAACAATCTCAACCGTTGCAGGCATCACACGCTCTGGATTTACCAACGATTCCAATTTCTCTAAACGCGGATCTGGTACATTAACCACTCCAATATTAGGTTCTATGGTACAAAACGGAAAGTTTGCACTTTGCGCCTTGGCGTTCGATAAACAATTAAATAACGTTGACTTTCCTACGTTTGGCAATCCTACTATTCCTGCTTTCATTTAAAATTTGTTTTCAGCTTCCCTGTGCCGAACATGTTTCGGTAACACGGGAATCTATTTTAGCGAGTGCAAAGATATATTATTTAATAGTATTTTATAATTTTTATAAAACTCAATACTTATGCTTTAATATAACAACAGGCAAACTTTAACAATTCCTACTGTAGAACCACCCTTGTTTTAGATATTTTTCTGACATCTTTAGCGTATATTTACTACAATAACCCAAATAAATAATAAATATGAAACACACTTTAACATGGATGCTAAGCCTATTTAGCATGTTTTTTTCGTTCGCCCAACTAAATGTTACTGGTACTATTTCCGACACTTCCGGAACACCAATTGCAGGTGTGAATGTGCTGGAAAAAGGAACAACAAATGGCGTTGTTTCTGGTTTTGATGGAAAATTCACCATTTCTGTCAATGGAAATTCAATTTTAGTTTTTAGCTACATAGGTTATAATTCTAAAGAAGTCCCCGTTAACAATCAATCCATCATCAATGTTACGCTAGATGACGGTGTAGATCTTGATGAAGTTATTTTAGTCGGTTCCCGTAGTCTAAGACGAACCGCAACAGACACTCCCGTTCCTGTAGACGTCCTAGACGTTTCAAGTATTGCTTCAACCAGCGGTAAAGTTGAAGTTAATGAGATTTTACAATACGCCGCGCCTTCATTTAATGCCAGTAAACAATCAGGCTCAGATGGTGCCGACCATATCGTACCGGCTTCCTTGCGTGGTTTAGGTCCCGATCAAACCCTAGTCTTAATAAACGGAAAACGAAGACACCAATCGTCTTTGGTAAATGTTTTTGGAACCAGAGGTCGTGGAAATTCCGGAACCGACCTTAATGCCATTCCTTCGAATGCTATTAAAAGAATAGAAGTTTTAAGAGATGGTGCTTCTGCACAATATGGATCGGATGCCATTGCTGGTGTTATCAATATCGTTTTAAGAGATAATACCGATGGTTTTTCTGGAGGTATTACCTACGGTGCTTACAGTACTGCTATTGGCGATGGTTGGGAAGCCGAGACTGGCGAAACCTTAAGTAATGTTGAGGGTAAAAACCGATTAGATGGTGATGACAAAAGCTGGGATGGTGAAACCATTAAAATCGATGCCAATTACGGCGTTTCGTTAAACGACAAAGGCGGTTTTATAAATTTCACAACCGAGTTATTATCAAGACAAAATACCTTAAGACCCGGTTTTTCATGGAGAAAAGGTTATGGTAGTGCCGGAATTGAAGGTTTTAACTTTATGATTAATGCCGCTTTACCTATAAATGATAATACCGAAGCGTATGCTTTTGGAGGTAGAAATTTTAGAGACACCAATGCCTATGCATTCTCTCGTAGTGCATTTGTTGATGATCCTGACGATGGTGAACTGCGAACTGTTCCAAGTTTGTATCCAGATGGTTTTACACCAAGAATCACCTCGTTAATAACAGATGTATCGGTTTCTGCCGGAGTAAAGCATAAAATGAACAATGGTTGGGTATTAGACTTCAACAATACCTTTGGAAAAAACAATTTCCATTATTATATCAAAGGAAGTAACAATGCTTCTATGAGAGAGTCTTCTCCCACCGATTTTGATGCTGGCGGACATTACTTATCTCAAAATACCACAGGCATAGACTTCAGTAAATATTTTGAAAATATTGCTTCAGGAATGAACCTTGCTTTTGGTATGGAGTTTAGAACAGAAAACTTCGGGATTTTTGCTGGTGAAGTTCCCTCATACGGTCTTTATGATGTAAATGGTGTTGTAATAACCAATCCGGCCACTCAGAGTGTTGCTACATCTCCTTTAGGAAACGAATTGCCTGGAGGCTCACAAGGGTTTCCCGGATACAGTCCAGATAACGAAGTAGATAGAAGCAGAACCAATTATGGTGTTTATCTGGATTCTGAACTCAATGTTAGTGAATCTTTTATGTTAGGCGGAGCTGTTAGATTTGAAAATTACAGCGATTTTGGAACCACCTTTAACGGAAAGCTTGCTAGTAGATTAAAAATTAACGACGATCTTTCGTTAAGAGGGTCTGTATCCACTGGCTTTAGAGCCCCTTCCCTAGCGCAATTATACTATAACCTGATCTTTAACAATATTGTAGCTGGCACATCGGTTCCTTCGTTATTATCTGCCAATAACAGTACCGTTACAAAAGCCTTTGGCATTGGTCAATTAAATGAAGAAAAAGCTTTTAATGCCAGTGTTGGGTTTACCTATAAAAAGCGAGGTTTTACAGCCACCGTAGATGCTTACTCTATTTCTGTTGATGATAGGATTATCTTAACCGATAACTTTACAGATCAAACCATTTTAGGGCCTTTAAATGTTGATGCTGCGCAATTTTTTGCCAATGGTGTAGATACCAGAACCACCGGTTTGGATATTGTTTTAGGTTACGAAACTAATATTGGTGAACATGGCAAAGCTAGAATTGGAGTGATAGGTAATATCAATGATTTGGAAATTAAACGTATAAACAATGGTAACTTAAATGAGTTTACCTTCTTTGGACCATTTTCACAAGCTTATCTGGAAGCAGCTGCTCCAGATTATAAGTTTGGGCTCAATTTGGGATATACTTGTAAAAAGTTTGATGCGGCAGTGTCATTAACACAATTTAGCGAAGTTACCCTTCAGGACTTTCAATGGGTAGATTCACCTGCGACAACTCAGGCAGAAGCAGATGCCCTTTTTCCAGTAGCAACTGATGTTTACAAAGCCGCTATGGTTGTTGATCTTAGTTTAGGCTATCAACTTACCGAAAAAATTAAATTCAGTATAGGAGCCAACAACTTGTTTAATAAATACCCGACACCTCAGTTTGATGGTTGGACAGACCAGGGCGGTTTAGCCGATTCTGTTCAAATGGGTTCCGACGGTACTTATGTTTTTGGCAGACTTAATTTTAGGTTGTAATTAAAATAGTTACGGCTAATAATGCTTCAATCCTTCGACAAGCTTTGGACAAACTTAGTTTAGCATGACAAAAATACTCTAAATTGTCTTTTTAGTTCTACAGACAATTGATAACTTTTTTTGTCAATCCGAGCTTGTCGAGGATTCTCGCATAGGTATCATTTTCTTAGCTTACTATGAACATCAGCCATATAATACAAGAATCATGTAATTCTTACAATTCGTATCCAAAACTTTTATTGTAAATTGTCCATGTAACATTACTACTATTTGTTCGTCTAGAATATGTAATTATCAATTATGAAAAAGTCAATCCTACTAATCATATTTTTTCTTACTGGTTTTTATATCCAGTCTCAAACCATTACAGCTAAACTAATCAGTAAAAGCCAAGGCACATCGATACCTTATGCAACCATTAAAACGGGCAAGTATAGCGGTGTTATTTCTAACGAAGAAGGCTATTTTAGTTTAAATTCAGAAAACCTTCAAAATAAAACCATTACGATTTCCTGTATAGGCTATCAAAGCAAAACGCTAACTCTAGAAACGATTAGAGCCCTCGACTTTGTAGTTTCTTTAGATGAAGCCATCAATCAACTTAATGAAGTATATATAAGCAACAAAAAACCCAATGCCGATTCCATTATCGCGAGGGCTAAAATGAAGCTTAGCGAGAATTACGATATCACCCTAAATTCACATAACATATTCTACAGAGCTACGTATTATGGCGACTTTAAAAAGCTGGATTTTGAAATTGAAAAAGCCTCGCACGTCAAATCGAAAAACCTGAAAAAGGTGAACTCCAGTTTGGATTCCCTCTCCAAACACATTATCTCGAGCAACGCTATTCAGTTTTCAGACTTTAAAGGAGCACTATTGAGTTTAGATGACGACAGCACCAAATTGGTCGTTAATAAAGCCACCAAGCTTATAGATAGTAAAAACGATTTTTCTATTGATGCCGTACAAGAGACCATACAAAACCTCATCCTAAAATATCTGGATACCACCAAAACGTATAAGCTAAAATCCGGGCTATTTAAAATTGAGGACTCTTTATCTTTAAGAAAAGAAGACTATAAAGACATGGAGAAAAAGGAGTACAAAGTGCCCGACCTAAAAAAGTCGACAAGCACATTATTACATAACGCTATGTTTGTGGGCGACTCCTTTTTAAAAGACATTTTAGATTCCAGATTATACGATTACACATTCGAGGATATGGGTTATAACAACGGGGAACTTACCTATGTTATAAGCTACGAACCAAGAAAAGGAAAAGCAAAGTATACGGGGAAACTTTTTATATCTAATGACAATTTTGCGATTACCAAAGTAGATTACAAATATTACAAATCGCGTTACGGGAAAAAAGTCAACCTAAAACTTGTGCTTGGAGTTAAGTTTATAGAAAATGTTAGTGAAGGCACGTATATCTACGAAAAAAACAGCGACAATACATACCAACCCAAATATATTAAAAGCATATCAGGCGCTTACTTTTATGTAAACAGGGATTTAAAAATGATCGAAAATAGCAGAAATAGATTCAAGGTTGGATCGAATTTTAAAATTGAAGGCGATAACCGCAAAAAAGAAGAAATACTTTTTACCAATATAAGCGATATTACCCGAGAAGATTATACTTCCATTAAACAGGAAAAAGTAGTTCCCTACAAACAACTCAAGACTTTTGAAAAAACAACGTGGCAAAATGAAGCTATTTTGGAGCCTTTGGAGGAGATGAAGCGGTTTGGGAGTGGGGAATAGCTTATAAAACTCAGCATAATACCCCCAATTATAAAGCCATTATTCCTTCAATTTTCAACACTAATTATACTTACCTTAGTTTTAAAATTATTACCATCAGAACCTGTTATTGTTGCGTTTAGGCCAATTTCATTTACTTCATAATTAGGCAAAGGCCAATTTCCAGTTTCATAATGGGATAAAACTTCATAAAACTCACCATAAGTTTCTGGATTGGAAAGCATATAATGTCTGCTAAATTTTATTAAATCTTTAACTCTATTTGCAGATCCATTGGAAATTTCTACCCAACATAGAATAGAATAATTTTTATCTGGTATTTCAAAAATAGTTGTTGGAACACCATTAACCACATCTTCTATTTGTATATTCTTATAATTAGTTATAGAATTTCGAGAAATGTTATTATTACTATCAATGAAAATGTTGTCCTCAAAAACTCCCGCAAAATCGTTATTATAATTTAAAGTAGAATTTTTAATAGTATTTGATGCGAATTTTTGAACCGTTATACCATAGTCGTTTTTTAATACATGATTAACATTTTCAAAAGAATTATTATTAATTGAAACCGATGTCTTTGAGTTAGCCAGATTAGTAGTTTCTATAGCATTTTCTACATTTAAAAATAAGTTTTCGTTTATTATTGTATGCCCTGCATCTTGACCTATTTTAACAGCCGAATTGAAATTCTCGAATTCATTACCAACGATTTTCCATAACGTTTTACTATATGCCTTTACTAATACATTTAAATTGTTATCTGGGGAGTCATTGATGAAAGTATTATCTCGCAATGTAATCTTTGTTGAGTCAATGTCACTTGAGTAAATTAACATATCTGCATCATCTACATAACGATTATCTGTAATTTCAATATAATTATTTGTAAAGTTTATATTTCTTTTAGAAGTTGGCACACTATCTGAGCCTACGTTAAAAATCAACCTTCCAAACTTTCCATGAGGATTTCTTATAATGTTGTTGGAAATTATCACTTTACCTGTGTGTTTTTCAAAATGAAAAACAGAATCTCCTCCAATATTTTCAATTACATTATTTGCAATTACAATCCCATCAGTATTAGTTACACCTATAAACCGAGATTCAGTACGGGTTGTATCGGCTAAAGTTATCCCTACATTCCTTACATTATTGTTGGTTATTACCCAATTTTTTGATGGTGCACCTGTTTCGCTATTTAATTCGATAAAGTCATTATCACAATTATCTGAAATACAATTATTTACTAAAACATCATTAGAGCTATGATACCATTGTTGAATAATTTGATATTCAGTATTCATAAACCTACAATCTGTTATTTTTATTGAAGAACAAGTATATAAATGAATACAATGATTCAAATTTTCTACTCCTTCAAAAGTGACATTTGAAACACTTATATTTTTTGTTATTGAAGAATCTTTAGGGGTCTCAATTGAGATACCAGAAATCCTATCTCCTTTGATCTTTAAATTTGAAATGGAAACATCCGAGTTCCTTACTTTAAATACGCTTTGAAAAGTCTTTACAACCGTTGCATTTTCCATATGGAAATCTTGCACCAATAAAAGGGTTAGATCTTTATCTCCTGTTATATTTAACGGTTTATTAATTTCAATAAATTCATCTTTTAAATCGTAATTTCCAGCAGGAATATAAACTGTCTTATTCTCTTCGGCGAATCTGATTGCGTTGCTTATTGCTTTTCTATCTGAAATAATATTGTCAGATTTAAACCATTTAGAATTAACGGCTCCTTCGTAAACACGGCACCATTTTTTGTTTGGATTAGGAGAATTAAAAATAGTCCCTCCATTTGCTTGCAGATTTGTTTCCTTAAGAACAAAATGTCCACTACCACAATCCCCTTCTTCAAAGTACCCATTCAGATGTACAAAATCGTTACCGCTGTAATTTTGAAGCGTCGCTAAATCATTAATAAAAGACTGAGAAGAAATTGACTGGAATAATAAAATAAATATCGATAAGCTTAAAATTTTAATAAAATCACTCATAACTATTATAAGGCAGGTTTTGTTTGGGGCTATAATCAGATATGAAATTGTTTTAACATTTCATACTCTAATTTACAAACTAAATTAAACTTTTTTGACAGATAAAAAATACAAATTAAACTTATTAACACAATTTGTTTTAAAAACAAATATCTCAGACTAATTTTTAAACTCATCAATCAATACAAACGCTTACCTGCATTACTTTCAAAATAAACACCTTCAATTCACCCCATCCCCAAAGCCTCCAAAGCCACAACAGGATTCCAATAATCTACATACTTAACAATTTTACCATCATTATTTAAGGTAATAACCGATATATACTTTTGATCATAAGGTTTATTTGTAGTCAATACTTTTCCGGTACACTCAAACTCTACGATAACTAAATTAGGTTCAGCTGTTGGATGGAAGTGTATATTTTTATATTCTATTTTAAAAAGCTTGGGGATATCTTTCATATATTCATATAGACCTTCCCGACCTTCTATTCTATTAGGAAATGCTTTAGGACTATAGGGTACTTCCATAACAGCGTTTTCTGCAAATAAGTTGATCCAATCGGTAATTCTACCTTCGGTAAGGCAAGATAAATGATTTTTAAAAGTTTGTTCAGCCTGGTTTTTAATTTGGTCGCTCATGTTAAGTATATTTTTACATTACTTAATAAAAATACGACAAAACAAACTGACAGACAAACGGTTACAAACTAAGAAACTAAAAACCAATATGACCTGATCTTACAGGTTGAACCTTATGATGAACACCTAAAATATAATGGGGTTTCTTCCCAAAACTTCGCTTCATAACTTCAAGCAAATACAACTTCTTTATTAACGCTGGTGCCCTCCTCTTTGATTAAAGAGGAGAATGAATTCTAATTTTAATTAAAATTGGAAGAAAGAGGTGTTTTATCAAAAAAATAGAATAGCGCCATGCTTTCTGAACCCTCCGAATCCCAATTTTATCGGGATCCACCTCCCTTTTTAAAATGGAGGAACCAGTTTAGTTAACCTCCCATACCTCACTTTGTAAGCGTACTTGATACCCCTATATTTTTCAATAACACCAATGTCGTTAGTTATCTAATACGACAATCCCGGTGTTTTATGCAAATAGTTAGTATCTGTAACCTGTTTTAAAACAAAATCTGCTACATCTGCTCTCGAAATTTTAAGCTTTAACGATTTTGCGTTAGCACCAAAACCATGTCTGTAAAGTTCTGTTTTTTCACCATCAGTAAATGCACCCGGTCTTACAATGGTCCAATCTAAACCACTGTTTTGTACATAACGTTCTTGTAATTCATGATCTAAAAAGATTTGCTTTAAATACCAACCGAACATAATATACTTCCAAAAGAAATTCAGGTTTTCGTTGCTCTCGTAAGTCCCTAAGGTGCTTTGGCAGATTAATCGGTTAACCCCATTATTTTTCATGGCTGTAATGATGTTTTTTGTTCCCTGAGATCTAACCACACTTTTTCGACTTTTTCCTGATCCCAAAGCCACAATAACAACATCCTGATCTTGTACTGCAGCAGAAACGTCTTCCGGATTAAACACATCGCCTTCCTGTATTTTTAAATTCGAGTTTTTAAACATCTCTAACTTTTCTGCTTGTCTACAAAAAGCCAAAACCTCATGCCCTTTTTCTAAAGATTGCTCAATAAGATGTTTCCCTACGGTTCCTGTGGAACCAAATATAACTACTTTCATAATGTTTTAATTTTAAGATTATGAGGCAAAATTATTTGATAGGGAGCTCTTAAAATTGAACAAAACCGACAAAGTGAATAATCCTTGGGAAAAGCCAACGAGGTATTCATTTCGATGTAAACTTCAAGTTATTAAACCTAAAGATCCCGCTAGATACTGAAACAAGTTCAGCACAAGTAGCGGGATTAGTTCAACTACCAATTTTAAATTTTTCCGATGTAAAATCGGAATTTTCAAAATTGAGTTTCACTAACAAAATCATCGATTGGATAATTGATTGAGGTAATAGGAAGGTGTTTGACCCGTATAACTTTTAAATGTTCTTATAAAATGGGATTGATCAGAAAAACCACTATCGTAACCAATATCCAATAGTGAATTATAAGTAGATTGTGTAAGTTTATTTATGGAACTTTGAAATTGAATAATTTTAGAAAACTGCTTGGGTGTTAATCCTATATAAGCCATAAAATGACGTTCGAAAGTACGTTCCGTCATATAAATGGTGTCTAATAACTCTTTAATTCTAATCTGTCCGTTGTTTTCAATTATTATGGAAATGGCTTTTTCAATTCTATCGTTTTCCGAAACCTTATGGGTTCTAATTAACTCACGCATTAATTCTGAAATAAGCTGTACCTGATCCCCCAAACTACTAGCCTGTATTAACGATTGTCTGTACGTCTCAACGTCCAGATATTCTATTTGTAATAAATCGTAACAATCATCATTTAAAACCTTAGGATCGATACCTAACAAATATTTAGAAGCAAAGGGATACAACTGCACCACCACAAACTTGTAAGATCCCTTAACATCTAAAGAAACCGGATCTAACGTTTGTCCAAAAAGAAAAAGCTCTGATAGTTTTTTGTTTCTGGGGAGTAGGTAGAAACCATTTGTTGTTTGCTGGAACATAATTCCGGGATACCCATCGGCATACAAAGGGATATTAGTATGTCCGTTAGTATCGAAATTTTCATCCGTATAAATGCAATTCACATAGGGCGCTAAATCCTGATCTATTATAAAAGCGACTTCTTTCAAGATACTATGAGTTTTAGAGCTAAAATTACCGTTTTATTATTTCAATAAAAAAAGGATGTCGAAAAAGTTCATTCAGAGCCACTTGTGTTGAACGGAGCCAAAACTAGCGATCTTCCCTAATGGCAGCTACTGTTTACCCACAAATATGGCTGCTTAAATAATAATTCTAAAAAGATAGATGCTAATTTCACGAATTATCACAAATGGTTCTAAATATAAATTATTTATTAATAAGTAATTTGAGTTTACTTATTAATAAACCAAAGTGCAGAAATATAATAGAATTAAATCGGGTTTAGATTGTAAAAACAGACTGAAAGTCTGATTCGTGATTATGAATAGTATAGAAAGCTATCCATCATTTGAGGTTTTATTCGTGTAAATCTGTGTAATTCGTGGCTTGATTAAAAAGATGTGGGCACACCGTAGCTGCTGGTAGGTAGAGAATTTATATTTTACATTGTTCAGATTCTTCAGTCGTTCCTCCCTGCCTGCCGGCAGGCAGGCCTCTGAATGACATTTTTCAGAGCTTCTAATATAACAATTCCCTTATAATTACTTAATAGCTCTCCCCCGAACTTGAGGGATAATAGGAATAAATGGCGAATATGAATTATAAGTTTCTAACTCTAACCTGCTAAAACCAACAGATTCTAATAATTGCCTTGTATTTCTATTGGTATGGCACCCTTCAAAAAACCAGTGCCATGGTTTATGAATCAAATTCTGGATAAATGCCAACATAGAATTTTCTCTGGCTTTTACATGTTCGATAAATACAAAAACACCAGATGGTTTCAAGATTCGTTTAATTTGATGCATGCATGCCTCAGGATCATCTACCGTACATAGCACCAAAGTAGACACTACAAAATCGCAGGAATTATCGGGTAAATCAATAGATTCTCCAACAATTTCTTTTATTTCTAAATGAATACCATATTTAATAGCGGTCTTTTTTAAATTAGCGTGCATATGAATGTTTGGTTCAATAGCTATTAGTCTAGTACCTACTTTTAAATAACGCATATTGGCACCAGCTCCGGGGCCTATTTCAACAACCATTTCGGGATGGTTTTTAAAAAGCTTTCGTTTTGATTTTCCAAAAAGCCTGTCCATATATCCCGACAGCACTCTAAAAACCCAGGCGTTTATTGGTCCTCGAATGGTATTATTTTTAAACTCTTTGCTCATAATCAAGGCTTAAGTGCATGACTTGATAATAAGGCCTTGCGCCCCTTATGATGTTTTAAAACATAGTGCATTCTAGCAATCTGATCGTTTGTAAACATGTTCATGGTTTTATCATGAGCCCAAGTCATATAATTGTTAATCATTGCAGGTTCTCCTTCACATGCCATAAAAACTTTATTGTAAACAGGTTTATCAACGGCCGGGGTATCATTGCAATAGTCATTATTCTCACAATCTCCAAATCCCCAAGTATGCAATACGCCCAAATAATGGCCCATTTCATGGGTTAAAGTTCTTCCAAAGCGTGCATAGCATGCAATATCCGATTCTCCAAAATGCATCCAATTAATTAAAATACCTTCTGCATCTCCTGGTTGTGGGAATGATGAATGTTCTCGTCCTGGTAAACCTGTTTCTGGTAGTGTAGCTAACCCCAATGCCTGACATTCGAAAGATTCCGGTAAGGGTGTCGTCCAAATATTAATATAATCTTTAGGATCCCAATACGCATATTGCGCATAATGATTTTGATTATATCCCAACGGAGGTACGGTTACTTTAGTTGAATCTATTCTATTGATACCGTTAAAAGGATTTCCTTCTGGATCTCGCTTTGCTAAAACAAACTCAATTTTAGCATCTCCTCCATCTGGGTGATTATTATACCCTCTAGTACCTTCTTTTTTGCGATAATCCTCGTTTAATATTTCAATTTGCCTTTCAATACGCTCAATGGAAAGATTGGAGCCTTCTCCAATTTGCTTACCGTTATGTATAATATGAACCACTACTGGTAAATAAAATATACCCTCTTTCGGATTAGAAATCTCTGGATCGTTATCTTTTGAACATGAGCTTAACAATAATAAACTCATTGTTATTATCATGATTAATTTTCGTAAAAGAATATGTTTAATAATTTTCATTATAATAAATTTAGATACTGAATTAAACTCTTAAATTAGTTCGGATGGAGACACTCAATTCTTTTTCATATTGATAGTGAAGTTGTTATTGTAAGCAACAATATCTTTCCCTAATCCAATCTTTACTTCGCCATCTAAAGAGACCGTTCCTTCCATATTTTCAAACTCAAAAGTTGTATCTACGATATTATTTTTTGTTGGAGTACATGTTGTTGTAAATACTATAGTTTTAAAATCCGGAACCGGGGGTTGCATAGTATGCAATACTTCGCTTTCACTCTGAATGCTTCCTCTACCATCTATATTGATTGAGGTTATTACTTTAGATGTGTAGGTGCCATCTCCATAATATATAGATTCTACAACACAATCTTGAAGTGTTCCTATTATATTTCCTGTTTCAGAATCTATAAGATCCATTAAAAAACATAAAGCTTCAATAGTTTCTCCGGTTTTCGGATGTGGAAAAGTTTTAGTCTGCCCCAATACAGTGCCTTTCCCTGTTATCTTTAATGTTACTTGCTTATTTTCAGGAACATGTACCGTATCATCATCATTATTACAACCAATAAACAACGGAGGGATTATGATTAAAAAAATCATATTTATTATTCTTACACCACTAAAGTTTATTTTGGGCAATTCTCTGGTTGGAAATAAAGATTTCCAAATAATCAATCCTCTAAAAATGGTATTAACAATTAGCGAAACGAAATCGAGTAAAATCTTGAACGGAGATGTTAATTGTGTGATAATAGTTTGCAAATTCATAGCTTTTAAGTTTTTTTATACAAAACTATACGCTAATAAAAAAACAAACTAAAAATCACACTTGATCTATGTTAGGAATTCACCTTTTCACCTCTATATTAACCATTTAAACAATGTACTTTAATATATCTTCTATTTTTTTTGCAAAAAAACTTATGCAGAATTCCTTAAACATTAAAATAAATTAAGCTATTTATTCTTTTGTTTACTAACATCTCTAAACATGAGCATATCCAACACTTTATTTGAAGCCCCTAAATAATATCCTGTTTCGTGTTCATGGTTTTGAGGGTTTTTAAACGTGCCAAACAGCATATCTATAATAGGTAAATCGGTATAATTATACTTATGAATGCCTTTAGCATGATGCAATGTGTGACTTTCTGGTCGTTGAATTATATACCCTATCCACCTTGGCGTATGTATATTAGCATGTTGAAAGACTCCGAAAAAAGTCGTAGATAAAATAACCGCAGTAATAGCCTCTGGAGATAATCCCATAATAACAGCAAAACTAATAGAGCCAACTAGCGATATACCAATCATATCATTGATACTAAAGATAAACGTACTAGGAACATCTAAACGTTCTGAGCTGTGATGAATTTGATGGGATGTTCTAAATAGAAAATTCGACTTGTGCATACTAATATGCCAACCATATTGTACAAGTTCGAATAAGAATACGCCCAAAATTGTTTGCGATGTTAAGCTTAAGTGGCTTAGATCGAATAATTGAAATCTGGCAAAAAAATCGTCCCACAATAGTGGAATGTATGTCGTTAATAATAAAAAGGCAATAAAGAAAAGTAATCCTCTTAGTTTCCAAAATTTTATTTTGGGTAATTCTCTGGCTGGAAATAAAGATTCCCAAATAAATAAGCCTCCAAAAATGGCATAAACGATTAGTGAAACAGGGTCGAGTAAAATTTCAATCGGAGATGGTAATTGAGCAATAATAGTTTGTAAATTCATAGCTTTAAAGGTTTTTTCACAAAAATATATCCTATCAAAAAAACTAATCCCAAATAACACTTGATCTATGTTAGGAAATTGATTTTAATAACATTAAATAATCATTAAAAAAAGTGACTTATAAAATATATTCTATATTAGCAGTTGCTAACTTTTTCTAATCCCCATTAGAAAACCCAAATTAAAACCTACTTATTATGAAATATTATACATTATTATTTGTATTATTCATTGCACTTTCATGTTCAAAAAAAGAGGATGATACAATACCGCAAAATGACATTCCTTCTCAAAATGATGACAATCAAGATAATACAGACGGAGATGGTCAAGACGACGATACACCTGGAGACGACCAAGACAATACAACTAGTCTTATAGATAATTTTGACGGTACTGGAGCATTAATTGATTATACTACCAATAATGCATCGGCTTTACCAAATGTATCGAGAGCATCTGGAAGATATCGTGCTGCTTTAACAGACAACACCGATAATAAAACATTACATTATAATCAGGATCAAGGTCGATTAGATGCAAAACTAGTGACTTTTCCTTTTGAGTTTATAGCGCGAAATATTGGTATTGGTACCATTGCAGATTCTCAAATAGCCCCAACATCAGATAACAATCCGTATAATTTCTGTGGTGTTCAAGTGCATGTGGAAGATTTTAATTCTATAAACTCATCGCATGTGGTGGTTGGTCATAGAGGATCTACAGGTTTTACAATAGAAGGAAAAAACACTTTAAATGGAGATTCTTCGGTAAATGATATTGGTGAAAATACCGTTCCTGAAGGAAGAGCAGATATCCGTATTGTTGGTAATAACGATAAAACACTTACGGTGTATTGGCAACGTCCAAACCTAACAGGTAATAGTTCATCTGATGATTGGACACTTTATAATGATAACGGTCTCTTACCAGGAACTGCCCCTACTTATGGTGATAATGTTTATGTTGGCCTTATAACCTATGCTTTCTATAGTACTGGTGTTCCTTTTGTTGGTACCTGTGACTCTATAGAAATTAAAAAGTAAATGATCCTCGGGGCAAGCGCACGAGGCATTCAATTGAAAATATTCTTTATAAATTCCGAAGCTAGCTTCGAGGTATTAGACCTAAGATCCCGCAGGATACTGAAATGAGTTCAGCACAAGAAGCGGGATTAGTCTACGTTAAGAATTTAATTTCTTTCTAATTCTGCTTAAACTTTCAGGGTGAATCCCTAAGTATTTAGCTATTTTATTAACCGGAATATTAGATATATAATCGGGTTTGCCCTTAAACATTTCAACATAGCGCTCTTCAGCTGTTTTTGCTAAAAGTGACTTTTCCCTATCTGACTTTCTTATATAACCATGTTCAGTCATAATTCTTCCAAACTTATTTAAATCTAACGAATGCTCGTAAGCCTGTAGCATGTCTTCGCGTTTAATAATTTCTACTTCGCAATCCATTAATGCCACAACTCGTACATCTCCGGGTTTTTGATTCAGAAAAGAAGTATAACAACAAAAAAAATCATTTTCAAAAAAGAAGTCGATTACTTTTTCAGACATATAGCTTTTTATAGCAATTTCAGCTATACCTTTGTTCATAAAATACAAAGAGTCTTCTACCTCTCCGTAATCGGTAAAGATCTTTCCTTTTTTAAAAAAACCTTTTTTTAAAGGAAAAAGGAAATCTTCATATGATGGCTTAGGAATATTCAAAACGGTACTATAAAATTCTAGAAAAGTCATGAGGTAAAATGGGTTAATTAAGCATCAATAATTCAACTCGATATAAAACACCTATCCTATTCCTAGTTAGTTATACTGAGTATTTGAATTTATATGAGTCAACAGCATGAAGGTTTTGATGATGCTCATTTAGGTTTTGCATTTTTTATACAAAAGACCGAATATGACTTAATAGATTAGTGTGATTTACACCTCTTTATTACCGAACTGGACAAATTGGAGGTTAAGGCGGACATTAATGCTTCCACGATTTGCAAAAATCTGTAACCTTGGATTTGGGTAGGTAAATAATATTGGTAGAAATACCGTTCCTGAGGAAAGAGCTGATTTAGCCTACGTTAAGAATTTAATTTCTTTCTAATTCTACTTAAGCTTTCTGGGTGAATCCCTAAATATTTAGCTATTTTATTAACTGGGATGTTAGATATGTAATCGGGTTTGCCCTTAAACATTTCAACATAACGCTCTTCGGCTGTTTTTGTTAAAAGGGCTTTTTCTCTATTGGATTTTCTTATATAACCATGTTCTGTCATAATTCTCCCAAACTTATTTAAATCTAACGAATGTTCATAAGCTTGAGCCAGATCTTCATGCTTAATAATTTCTACTTCGCAATCCATTAATGCCGAAACCCGCACATCTCCGGGTTTTTGATTCAGAAAAGAAGTAAAGCAACAAAAAAATTCTTTTTCAAAAAAGAAGTCGATTACTTTTTCAGACATGTAACTTTTTATGACAATTTCTGCTATACCTCTGTTCATAAAATACAAAGAGTCTTCCACCTCTCCGTAATCGGTAAAGACCGCTCCTTTTTTAAAAAAAACTTTTTTTACAGGAAAAAAGAAATCCTCATAGGTTGGTATCGGAATATTTAAAACGGTACTATAAAATTCTAGAAAAGTCATGAGGTAAAATGGGTTAATTAATATTAATGAATTTCTTCAATAAAACTATAACAACTCAAGTTTACAAACTCCTTATAATTTTTTAAAGCAATCTGTGTTTATATATAATTAATTTACGCCACAGGTGTTAAGTATATTTACCCAATAGTATTAACCCTTCTGCAAATTCCTTTATAGACATTAAATCTGTATTCGCATAGTATTGCTTTTCCAACGATTCTTTTAGGGATTCAATACTCAAGTGCTTCTCGTGTCTTGAACGCCAATATTTATTTAGCTCATTAATAGAAAATGGTTCTTTACCAGACAACAGCGCTGCTTTTTTAGCTTCTGCCAATTCTTCTTTACGCTTTAACAATAGTTCTTCCAGTAAATCATTACTTTTTTTGGTCATTATCTATATCTATAATTTCGTTGAATCAGTATTTTTAAAAATAAAAAATCCCAGACTAAAAGCCTAGGATTTTTAATATTTTCATATCGATTATATATACGATGTCGATTAACCGTCAGGATGCATAAAACGTTGTTTAGCCAATAACTCGTCTTCTGTCTCTACAACGTCTTCATCCGGCACACAACAATCTACTGGACAAACAGCCGCACATTGTGGCTCATCATGAAACCCTTTACATTCCGTACACTTATCTGGAACAATGTAATAAACCTCATCACTTATAGGCTCTTGAGCCTCGTCTGCATCAACTTCGTTACCATTTGTTAATACAACAGCACCCTCTAAACTGGTACCGTCTTTGTATCGCCAATCGTCGGCGCCTTCATATATTGCTGTATTTGGGCACTCTGGTTCGCAAGCGCCACAATTTATACATTCGTCTGTTATAATAATTGCCATACCTTATTTTCTCTTGAGATTGCTTAAATTTGCAGACACAAAAATAGCGCCAAAACCATTCATAACCAAATACAGAATGAAATTACAAGAAAGAATTAACGCTTTTGTAAAATTAGGAGAATTTTTAAGTCAATTTTCTAACGAAGTTATTGTAAAAAAAGATAATGTTGAACACAACGATACTTTTTTTGATGGTTTTAAACACCAACTAAAATTAACCGAAGAGCATAACGGCTGGTTTACACAGGAAAACATTAGGTTTTCACTCCAAGGTTGGGCAGAATCTTTAACGCCAGATAATCTAAACACTTGGTTAAAGCCATATCAAATTAACACTGTAGAACCTAAACAGGTTGCCATTATTATGGCCGGTAACATTCCTTTGGTAGGGTTTCATGATTTTTTATCGGTACTTATTTCCGGGCATCATGTTTTAGTAAAACAATCATCAAACGACAAGCACCTGCTCCCCTATCTGGCTAAGTATTTAGAATTTGTTGAACCGGAATTTAAAGGAACTATAACGTTTACTGAGGACAAAATAGAAGGGTTTGATGCGGTAATTGCAACGGGAAGCAATAATACTGCACGTTATTTTGAGCATTACTTTAAAAACAAACCATCCATTATAAGAAACAATAGAAACTCTGTAGCAGTACTTACTGGTAATGAGTCCAAAGAAGAACTAAAAGCGCTTTCTGAAGATATTTTTAGATACTACGGATTAGGGTGCAGAAACGTATCTAAACTATTTCTTCCAAAAAACTACAATTTTGACGCGTTTTTTGAAGCCATGTACCATTGGCATCCCATTATTGATAAAGCAAAATACGCCAACAATTACGATTATAACAAAGCGGTATATTTAATGAGTGAATTTGACATGTTGGAAAATGGCTTTTTAATGATAAAAGAAGATAAAAGTTATGCCTCGCCTATCGCTACAGTGTTTTATGAATTTTATGATTCTACCGAGCAGTTGAAAGAAAAATTAGACCGTGAAAAACAGCAAATTCAATGTGTTGTTTCTAACGGATTTATTGAAAATGAAATCGCATTTGGTGCCACACAAAAACCACTTCTTTGGGATTATGCGGATAGTGTTGATTCTGTTGAATTTTTGTTAGCAATTTGATTAAAAAATTATTAATTTTTTAGCATTAAATCCCCAATTAATTAGGAACTTTGCAACTTAATTTTCATCTCATCCCCATTCTTTCATAAGAGGAAGCGGGTTGAAACAAAAACAAAATATTAACTAAAAATTCGCCCATAAAATTCCCTTTTCTATGAAGAGGGTCAGGGATAGAAAAATGAAGAAACATAATTTTAGCGCAGGTCCATGTATTTTACCTCCAGAAGTATTACTTAAAGCTTCTCAAGCAGTTGTAGATTTAGATAACAGTGGCTTATCTTTAATTGAAATTTCGCATAGAAGTAAAGCTTTTGTCGATATTATGGAAAAAGCCAGAGCATTGGCTTTAGAATTGCTTGGCCTAGAAGGCAAGGGCTACAAAGCTTTGTTTTTACAAGGTGGTGCCAGTACCCAATTTTTAATGGTTGCTTTAAATCTTTTAGAAAAAAGAGCAGGATATTTAAACTCTGGTACTTGGGCTGCTAAATCCATTAAAGAAGCTAAAATTTATGACGACATCTACGAAGTAGCTTCTTCGAAAGATGCTAACTATAATTACATTCCTAAAGGTTACGATATTCCTTCAGATTACGATTATTTTCACTGTACATCAAACAATACGATTTTCGGAACTCAAATGAAGGCATTCCCTAAATGCGACATTCCGCTAATATGTGATATGAGTAGTGATATTTTTTCTCGTACACTTGATTTTTCTCAATTCGATTTAATTTACGCAGGTGCTCAAAAAAATATGGGACCAGCTGGAACAACGCTTGTAGTAATTAAAGAAGATGTTCTTGGAAAAGTATCTCGTAAAATTCCATCAATGATGGATTACAAGGTACACCTAAGCAAAGGCAGTATGTTTAATACACCTCCTGTATTTGCTGTTTACACATCTATGTTAACTTTAGAATGGTTAAAAAACCTTGGAGGTATTGCTGCCATTGAAAAAGAAAACGAAAAGAAAGCACGCTTAATGTATTCTGAAATCGATCTAAATCCATTATTCAAAGGATTCGCAACTAAAGAAGATCGTTCTGAGATGAATGCGACGTTTACTTTAGAAAACGAAAACTTAAAAGAAACTTTCGAAACAATGCTTAAAGAAGCCGGAATTAATGGTTTAAATGGTCATAGAAGTGTTGGT
Source organism: Flavivirga eckloniae (assembly GCF_002886045.1). Classification (NCBI taxonomy): domain Bacteria; kingdom Pseudomonadati; phylum Bacteroidota; class Flavobacteriia; order Flavobacteriales; family Flavobacteriaceae; genus Flavivirga; species Flavivirga eckloniae. The sequence goes on from NZ_CP025791.1 coordinate 799,585, forward strand.
GGATACAGAGCTTCAATGTACAATGCTTTACCCCTAGACAGCGTAAAAGTATTGGTTGAAGTTATGAGTGAATTAGAAAGTAAAGCTTAAAACAGTTTGCAGTAGGCAGTATGCAATGCTTGCTCAAACTATTAAAAAATAAAACGTAAATCAAACTAAATAAAAAGTATAAAGCTAGGAGTTCTTTCAACTTTAAACTTTAAACTTTTTAACTTTAAACTTAAAGCATGAAAGTATTAGCAAACGACGGTATTTCACAAAGTGGAATTGATGCCTTGGAAAAAGGTGGTTTTGAAGTCATCACAACTACAGTAGCTCAAGAGCAATTAATTAACTACATAAACGAAAAAGACATCACTGTTTTATTAGTTCGTAGTGCAACTACAGTACGTAAAGACTTAATTGACGCTTGTCCAAACTTAAAAATTATCGGACGAGGTGGTGTTGGTATGGATAATATCGATGTTGAATACGCCAAAGAAAAAGGGCTAAGTGTTATTAACACCCCTGCTGCATCTTCTCATTCGGTTGCAGAATTAGTATTCGGGCACTTATTCGGATTGGCTCGTTTTTTACATAATTCAAACAGAGAAATGCCTTTAGAAGGAGATTCCAACTTTAAAGGTTTAAAGAAAGCTTATGCCAAAGGAACAGAACTAAAAGGAAAAACGTTAGGTGTTTTAGGATTTGGCCGTATTGGTCAAGCTACTGCAAAAGTAGCTATTGGAGCCGGTATGAAAGTTGTTGCTTTCGATCCTTTTATGGACGAAGCAAATTTAGAATTAGACTTTTTTGATGGACAAAAATTAAACTTCAATATTAAAACTATTTCTAAAGAAGATGTTTTAAAACAAGCCGATTTTTTAACATTACACGTTCCTGCACAAGAGGGCTATGTTATTGGCAAACCTGAATTAGAAATCATGAAAGAAGGAGCCATTCTTGTTAATGCTGCTCGTGGTGGTGTTGTAGACGAAGTTGCTCTAGTTGAAGCGATCTCTAGCGGAAAAATTGCAAGAGCTGCTCTAGATGTTTTTGAAAAAGAACCAAAGCCAGAAATTCAATTATTAATGAATCCTGCGTTGTCGTTAACACCGCATACAGGTGCTGCAACAAACGAAGCTCAAGATAGAATTGGTACAGAATTGGCCGAACAAATCATGAGTATCTTAAAATAATAATACTATTAGGTACATGTGACCTAAATGATATAATTGAGTCCTAACTATAATGTTAGGACTTTTTTTGTACATTGAACAATCAATTTTCTAACCAATTTTCAATTAAACAATCAGATATTATGTCAGGAATTTTAGACTTATTAAACAGCGACCTAGGAAAAACCATTATTAGTGGTGTAGCAGGTCAAACGGGGCAAGACGAAAGTAAAACAGGAAGTGTACTAACAATGGCTTTGCCTGTATTAATGCAGGCCATGAAACGCAATACAGCCACACCTCAAGGAGCAGATGGTCTGCTTAATGCTTTAAACAACAAACACGACGGTAGCATTTTAGATAATCTGGGGGGATTATTTAGTGGTGGTGTAGACAACAATGTATTAAACGATGGCGGAAAAATATTGGGCCATGTATTAGGCGGTAAACAACAGCATGTTGAAAATGCTCTAAGTCAGAAATCCGGCATGGATACTGGATCTGTAGCCCAAATACTAAAAGTTGCTGCCCCAATTTTAATGGGCTTTTTAGGCAAGCAAAGTAGACAACAAAACGTGAGCAACTCTGGTGGCGTGGAAAGCTTACTAGGCGGATTACTTGGTGGTAGTTCCTCTAAACAAGAACAAAGCTTTTTGGAATCTATTCTCGATGCAGATGGCGACGGTAGTGTTATTGACGATGTAGCAGGTATGGTACTTGGTGGTAATAAAAAGAAGGGCGGTCTTGGCGGATTGCTAGGCGGACTTTTCGGAGGTAAATAAGTCTTTTAAATTATATTAAGAAGAGGTTTATAAAGCTAATACGGTTGTTGTTTTGGGGTAAAAACTAACATAGTAATTATTTTACTGTGACTTTTTCCTGTCCCGTAACAACACCAAAAATGCTTTTCAACCTCTTTTTTTGTTAAAATAACTCAAAAACAATTATTTAAGGTATGATTTTTGTAAATTTATTTAATAGTAATGATATCTTAAAAAAGTACTGTTCGCTCAATGAGACAGTTAATTGACTCATTCCCTCTTTTATAAAACAAGGCAACAGCATACTTTTGAAACATATCGAAATCCATTGAAAGTTATGAAAAAAGTTATTTACATAGTATTTCTGGCTGTATTTGTTTTTAATTGTAATACCTACAAACCCACAGCACCTCACAAAAATGAATCTGAAAAAGCTTTGGCAGAAGTAAACAACGATACTGTTGTTATTGCCAATGATAAATTAGAGTATGAAATTACCATTATAGAACCTGGTTTTAATACCTGGTTAGTAAGCGTGGCCAAACCAGAAGGTTTTTATTCGCAGCAATATCTGGAAAGCAGAAACAATATTTATGTAACAGAATGGAACCAACGCGTACTTCAACCGCAACGCTACAACCCTAATTTATACGAACTACAAATTAATTATGAACCCGATATTGATTATGGTTACGATGTTAATTATAAACTCTTTAACTACTTCGTTTACTTTCAGTTAAATTATAATCAACGATTAGGAGGATTCGTTCCCAGAATTTAAATCTTTTATTTACTTTTGCGATTAAAATTGTTTTCGTGAAAAAATTAAAAGAGCGTTGGGGTATTGAGCACAACTGGCAACTTCTATTTCCTTTTCTAGGATTAATAGGTTTAGCCTATTCTGCTTTTAAAGTATCTCTATTATTTGTTGATAGTTCTCAAACATTGTACATGCTAGTAATTGGTATAATTGCTTTTTTCCTTTTACTAAAGCTAACACTTTTTATTTTTTCCAAACTGGAAAACAAATGGGAAGTGAATTATAGGTGGGAAATGATAAACATTTTTCTTGTATTTGCAATTACAGGATCGTCATCTGTGTTTGTTAGTAAACCAATAATCAAATTAATTGGGATTACTAAAGAAAACCTTCCATCGACACTGTATTGGACGTTGTATATAGTAATTGGTTTTATCTTTTACCAAATACTTCTTGTTCTTGTAGGATGGCTATTCGGACAGTACAAGTTCTTTTGGAACTTTGAAAAGAAGATGCTCCGCAGATTAGGCTTAAAACGCTTTATTGATTAATGAATCAAATAAAACAACATACGCTATTTAAAATAGCAACATTTTTCCTTGTTGTTACTATACTAGTACCTACTGTTGTTAAATTTGCGCATGTTTTCTCTCACCATGAACATGAAGTTTGTTTGGGGGAAGTAAAGACACATTTACACGAAATAGATTTAGATTGTGAGTTTTATAAATTTAAACTAAGTAACCAATATTTACATTTATTTGAATATGATGATATTATAAATGTTTCATCCTATTTTAAAATTCCAATATTAACATACAAATTTCTTAATAATCATCGGCAATTATCTTTTTCTCTTCGAGGACCTCCTGTTTTAGTTTAAAGTATACATTTCTTTAAACTAAATATATTTATAATAATGAAATATTATATATTGATTGTGGCTTGTTGTTTCATCAACATAGTTCATTCTCAAAACTGTGATTCCAGATTTTATGGAGAAGTTCATGATTTTCATGATGGTTCTCCTATTATAGCTGCCACCATTTACATTGAAACACTAAACAAATACACCACGACAGATATCGATGGGAAATTTTCTATTGCAAACCTTTGTGATGGAAAATTAATCGTCTCAGTATCGCATTTGGGTTGTGAAACAAAACGATTAGAAATTCAAATTAGTGGTGATTCGTTTTATGTTATAAATTTAGAACATCATATAGAAGAACTCAACGAAGTTAAAGTTGAGGGGAAAACAATTACTAAATTAACTAAAACATCACAAGAAACACTGTTAAAAACAGATGCTATTGAACGTTTCAGTGCTTTTAGCTTAGGCGATGCATTAAAACAAGTTAGTGGAGTATCTTCTATAAATACAGGCAATTCAATTGTAAAACCTGTTATTAATGGTTTGCACAGCAGTAGAATAATAGTGATGACAAATGGTGTTCGTTTGCAAGATCAAGAGTGGGGTATTGAACACGCTCCAAATATTGATTTAAACACTGTAGGAAGTGTTAATGTAATTAAAGGAGCTGATGCTCTGGCTTACGGTGGAGATGCTATTGGTGGTGTTATTGTTTTGCAACCCTCTAATGTTAGTTTAAAAGATTCACTTTACGGAAAAACAATTGGTAGTGGCCATACTAATGGTAGAGGCTTTAGCTTAAATTCGTCTTTAACAAAAACCTACAAAAAAGGTTGGTATCTAGGTGCACAGGCAACTGTAAAACGTTTTGGTGATTTTGAAGCGCCAGATTATAACCTTACCAATACTGGATTAAACTCAAAAGGGTTTTCAATTAAATCTGGTTATAAAACATTTGAACGAGGTTTCAATGTCTATTACAGTTATTTGAATAATGACATAGCAATATTAAAATCATCTCATATTGGGAGCATTGAAGATTTGGTAAATGCAATTAATAGTCAACAACCATTGGTGATTGAAGATTTTAGTTATACTATCGAAGCACCACGACAAGATGTTACACATCAAATTATTAAAGCCGATTTTTATAAACGGTTTAAAAAATTTGGACGTTTACAAGTGCAATATGATTTTCAAAATAATCAACGCTTTGAGTATGATATTCGAGTTGGGGATGATAGAGATAAACCTGCAATTGACTTGACTTTAAAAACACACACCATTAGAACAAATTTAAAAGTTGATTCTAAAAGCGATAGAACTTATAAATTTGGGCTGAATGTAGGATATCAAAACAATTTTGCAAATCCTGAGACTGGTGTTAGGCGCTTGATTCCTGATTACGATAAATATGATGCTGGTGCATTTGCTATTTCAGATTTTAGATTAAGCGACAAAACCAATTTAAATTTTGGGCTTCGTTATGATTTTAGTCGTATAGACGCTAAAAAATTCTACCTGACAAGTCGTTGGGAAGAACGAAATTATGATGCAGACTTTAGTAACATTGTTATTGATGATTTAGGAACCCAATTGCTTACCAATCCTGTGTTCGATTATCATAACGTATCAGCTTCTGCTGGAATAGCTTACGAAATGAATGATAATGATTCATTTATGTTTAACTATGGATTATCCAATAGAGCTCCAAATCCTTCAGAGTTATTTAGTGATGGCTTACATCATTCTGCCGCTAGGATTGAGTTGGGTGATCTACGTATGAAGCAAGAAACATCAAACAGAATTTCTGGAACATATAAATATAACAGAAATGCATTATCAATAAACCTTGAAGCATTTTACAATCATATTAACGATTATATTTTTATAGAACCAACAGGAACCGAGTTAACCATTCGTGGTGCATTTCCTGTTTGGAGTTATAATCAAACGAATGCCTCGTTATTAGGTTTGGATGTTACTGCTAATTATAAGTTCAACGAACACTGGTTGTTTAATAATAAATCGTCCTTTATTAAAGGACGAGATTTAACAAAAAAACAAGCTTTGATTGATATACCATCATTCAAAACAGTTAATATTTTAGGTTATTCAAATAAAAAATGGTTACAGCTTAATACTGAATTACAAAGTGAATTAGTTTTAAGACAAAATGAGTTTCCAGATAACAACTTTGATGTTTATATACCTACAATAGATAGTGAGGTCTTATTGGATATTAGTTCGCCGCCACCAACCTATCATTTATTGCATTTTCAGAGTGATATAACTCTAAATTTATCAAAACAAACAAACCTGAATATAGGTTTAAATATTACTAACATTTTTAATACTTCTTACAGAGAATATCTTAACCGACTAAGATATTTTGCCGATGATTTAGGAAGAAATATTATGTTACAAATAAAGTTCAATTATTAAAAAAACAAAACATGGATACATTAAAAAATAATTTAAAAAGTACATTTTTAATCTTATTATCAACTTTTATATTTACTGGATGTTCAGATGATGATAACCCAGTAGTTGTTATTCAAGAAGAGGTCATAACAACTTTAACAGCAACCTTAGTTCCTGAAGGAGGAGGAACTACTATAACTTTTAAAAGCCTAGATTTAGATGGTAAAGACGGACCTAATCCTCCTGTGATTACAGTATCTGGAGATTTACTTGCTGATACTACATATAATGGAAGTATGGAGATATTAAACGAAACCGAATCTCCAGCTGAGGATGTTACTGAGGAAATTAAAACGTTAGACGAAGAGCATCAATTTTTCTTTCAGGCAACAAATAGCCTAGCTACATTCACTTATGTTGATTTTGATAGTGATAGTAAGCCGTTAGGGTTAGAATTTACATTAAAGACTTCAGCAACTCCTGGTTCGGGAACGATTACCATTACATTACGTCATGAGCCTAATAAAAGTGCTAGCGGCGTTAGCGATGGTGATATAGCCAATGCTGGCGGAGAAACAGATGTACAAGCTATCTTCCCTATTATTGTTAAGTAGATAATAAAGGTTAAGTAATTAATAATAAACGCCACGGTTTTAATAAAATCGTGGCGTTTATTATTATTCTCACTTTGCTAACATAAATAGTATATAAATACATTAAGGCAAATGTGGTAATTATATCAAATCTTGGAAAAACCTTTTCAACTAAGGTATATTTAATATGTGAAGAAATATTAATTTAGGCTTTATATATTCTATGATGTAGAAAAAAAACTTATCTTAGGATACTATCTAGTAAAGTATACCCCAAGCCCAAGTGAACAAATATTGTTTATTTATAACATGTCTACTAATTACTTTTAGTATAAATGCACAAAACTATAGTTTTGAAAATGCACTAGATAGCATCCAAAGGTTACGAAAGCTATGTAAAAACGAAGCAATTGATATAGACAGCATGCTTCATTATGCAAAAGAAGCAAGTAGATTATCTTATAAAATTGATATAGATTCTATTTCTATTAAGTATAACGAATCCCTATCTGAACTATACTGGGATATAAAAATGTATAATGAGTATAGGGATATCAACAAGAAGAATCTGTCAGTATCTCTAAAACTTAACGATTCCTCTACTATCGGTAAAGCTAGTATAAATTTAGGGGAGTATTATAGAAAAAAAACACCTTATTCAGATAGTTCTTATCATCACTATCATACATCCGTAAAAATTTACCAAATACTTGATAATAAATACGATCTAGCCAGAGCATTGTATGGTATTTCCGCTATTCAATGTGGAGAGAAAGAATATATTATGAGTGAAAAAACATCTATTGAAGCGTTGACTTTATTGAAAGAACTAGAAGAAACAAATGATGTAAATCGAATTAAGTCTTTCATTTATAACAATCTAGGAATAGTTTATAACATGCTTAATATGTTTTCTGAATCTATAAAGTATCATAAAAAAGGAATAGACTTAAAGAAAAAGTTAAAGGGAAATTATAAAGCAAGTATTTATAACTCATTAAATAACTTAGCAACTGTATATAGCCGATCAGGTCAATACTCTTTAGCCATTAGTTCTTTTAATAAAATACTAAAAGATGAAAGTCTACTTAAAGAACACCCTGAGATTTATGCCATGGCTCTTGACAATTATGCTCATACTCTATACCTATCTAAAAACCATAAGCAACTTCCAGACTTATACTTAAAATCTTTAAAAATTGCTAACAGCGCTAATGCTGAATACAAATCAATAATCATATATCAACATTTAGCAGAATATTATTACGATAACCACAGAAAAGATTCTGCCCGATATTATGCCTATAAAGCAAAAAATATTTCTCAAAAGTACTACAATGATGATTTATTAAAGTCCTTATTAATTCTATCTAAAATTGAAGATGACAGTATCGCTGTAAAACATTATGATGCATATATTAAACTCAACGACAGTATTCAAAAGAATGAAAGAACAATACGAAACAAGTTCGCAAGAATTCAATACGAAACAGACACCTATATTGACGAAACAAAACGCCTGACCTCCCAGAACATTTTAATTACTATTATTGGCCTGATAATCATTTTGGTTTTTGCTCTAATACTAATTATAAGGATCCAAATTACCAAGAATAGAGTATTACGATTTGAAGGTGAGCAACAAAAGGCCAACGAGGAAATCTACACGCTAATGCTCAGGCAGCAAGCCAAGATCGAGGAAGGTCGGCTTCTGGAACGCCATCATATCTCAGAAGAGCTCCATGATGGTATTTTAAACAAGCTTTTGGGCTCCAGATTGGGACTGGAGTTTTTAGTTATAGATGAAAAAAACAAAGAAAAGAATAAAGAAAAATTCAACATTTACATTGAGGAAATTAGAACTATTGAAAAAGAAATAAGAGATCTGTCCCATGAACTGAAAAACACCAAACTAGATGCCGAGAAAGACTTTATTACGATTCTGAAAAACTATGTCGATTATCAAAGTAACCTTCATACATTTCAATATAAATTTAACCATGCCGCAAATATTTTATGGGAAAGCATCAATGATCATGTAAAAGTCAATCTATACAGAATTATTCAGGAAGCCATTCAAAATATTGTTAAACATGCCAAAGCAACAACCATAACCATAAATTTCTCTCTAGACCGTAATGAAATACAACTGGATATTATAGATGATGGCACTGGGTTTAATTCCAATAAAGAAAGTAAAGGTATTGGATTGTTGAATATAAAATCTAGAGTATCAAAACTCAAAGGAAAACTTAAGATTAGCTCCGAAACCAAAAAAGGTACGTTATTAATAATTAGACTTCCTGTTAATCAAAAATAAAATTGAGCAAATACCACACCTACATATTATGCCTTTTTGTCTTTATCAATTTACAGGCTCAAAACAATAGTTTTGATAATACACTAGATAGCATCCAAAGATTAAGAAAACTGACTAAAAATGATAATATAAAATTAGATACTAGACTTAGGTACGCGAAGCAAGCAAGAGATTTGTCTTATGAGACTAAAATAGATTCGACTATTCTCCTATCAAATGAAAGAATAGTCCATGTTTACTTATTAAAAAACGAATACGAACTTGCAATAAAACTTGGGCAAGAAAATTTAAAATTAGCGCAAAAAGTAAACGACTCGTTAGCTTATGCTTTTGGTTGTTGTTATCTTGGTTATGGATATATTTTATCTGGAATATACAAGGATAGTTCATATTTTTATTATAATAAGGCATTAAAAATTTCTAAAAAACTAAATCATACCGATTTAACTATATCCACATTACTAAACCTTGCCAATATACAAGATGACCATCGGGATTATCTAAGCAGCGAAATCAATTTGATTGAAGCTGCATCTTTTTTACAAACACTTCCGAAAGATCAATTTGCCTTCGATAAATTATCTAACGTATACAACCAAATCGGTCTAACTTTAAGCCATCAAAAATTATATAAAAAAGCAATTGATTATTTTAACAAAGCCTTAGAAATTAATAATAAACTACCCAATGAATATAATTACGAAGACAATAGCAATATAAACAAATATGAAAACTATTTATACAGTAAGATCAACTTAGCCGAAGTATATAAGAAAAAAAAAGATTACAAAAATGCCTTATCTATATATAATGAATTACTTGAAAACAAAGACTTAATAAAAAAAGACCTTCTTTCATATGTTGCCATAATTAACAACAAAGCATATGTATTATTTCTTGCTAAAAGAAACAAGACAAAACTCATTAAATCCCTATTTAATAAAGCTTACAAAATTAGTAATAGCTTGAATGCTTTATATGAAATTGCCTCCGGTGGAAATGACATGGCCGAATTTTACTATGCCATCAACAAAAAAGATTCCGCTCATATTCTTTCTAAAAGATCATATACCGTTGGCAAACAGATCAAAAACTATCACGAACTTTCTAGGGCTTTATTAATGCTTTCCAAAATTGAAAAAGGAGAAGCAGGCAAAAAATACTTATACGAACATATAAAACTTAACGATAGTCTGATCAACGTAGAACGCACATCGAGAAACAAATTCGCCAGAATTCAATACGAAACAGACACCTATATTGAAGAAACCAAACGCCTGACCTCCCAGAACATTTTAATTACTATTATTGGCCTGATAATCATTTTGGTCTTTGCACTAATACTAATCATAAGGGTTCAAATTACCAAGAACAAAGTATTGCGATTTGAAGGTGAGCAACAAAAGGCCAATGAGGAAATCTACACGCTAATGCTCAGGCAGCAAGCCAAGATTGAGGAAGGGCGGCTTATGGAACGACACCATATCTCAGAAGAGCTCCATGATGGTATTTTAAACAAGCTTTTGGGCTCCAGGTTGGGATTGGAGTTTTTAGTCATAGATCAAAAAAACAAAGGAAAGTTCAACGTTTACATTGATGAAATTAGAACTATTGAAAAAGAAATAAGAGACCTGTCCCATGAACTGAAAAACACAAAACTAGATGCCGAAAAAGACTTTATTACGATTCTGAAAAACTATGTCGATTATCAAAGTAACCTTCATGTATTTCAATATAACTTTAACCATACCCCAAATATTGCATGGGAAAACATCAACGATCATGTAAAAGTCAATCTATACAGAATTATTCAGGAAGCCATTCAAAATATTGTTAAACATGCCAAAGCAACAACCATAACCATAAATTTCTCTCTAAACCATGGTGAATTACAACTGGATATTATAGATGATGGCACTGGGTTTAATTCCAATAAACAAAGTAAAGGTATTGGATTGTTGAATATAAAATCTAGAGTATCAAAACTCAAAGGAAAACTCAAGATTAGCTCCGAAACCAAAAAAGGTACGTCATTAATAATTAAACTTCCCGTTAATCAAAAATGAAACTGAACAAATATCACACCTACATATTATGCCTTTTTGTCTTTATCAATTTACAAGCTCAAAACAATAGTTTTGATAGAGCCTTAGATAGCATCCATAGATTACGAAAACTATGTAAAAACGAATCTATTAATTTAAATAGCAGGCTTAAATACGCAAAAGAAGCAAGTCGATTATCTTATAAAACAAAGGTAGATTCTACTATTTTATTATCCAATAGAGCACTTGTAGGCATTTACATGATTATGGATAATATAGAAATGATTCGAGCTATCAGCCATAAAAACTTAAAACTAGCAAGAAAGCTTAACGACTCTACAATAATGGCTCACACCTATCGAAACCTAGCATGGAGCTACATCGGTCCCGAGTTAAATATTGATAGTTGCTACATATATAGCAATACGGCTTTGAAGCTTTATAGAAAACTCAAAGATTATGAATACCAAAGCCTATCATTAAGCTATATATCTCACTTACAAAAAAATGAACAAGATTTTGTTAACAGCAATGCCAACCTTATAAAAGCTATCAATTTATTAAAATTACTTCCAGAAGATGATGGAATTCTGGATGGGTTAATTAGCTATTATCACCAAATTGGCCTTAACTCTAAAGCCTCCAAGCTATACGATGAAGCCATTGAATACTTTAATAAGGCTCTAGAAATCAATAACAAACTATCCGACAACTACGATTACGATTATAAAGGTTATAACGGTGTAAACAAATACATGAATTACTTATATACTAAACTCAATTTAGCAGAGGTATATAGACTAAAAAAGGATTATAAAAAGGCATTGTCAATTCACGACGAATTACTAAAAGACAAAGACTTGTCCAAAAAAGATCCCGGAACATATGTTACTTTAATTAATAATAAAGCTTACACCTTATTTACATCTAAAAGTAAAGAAACAAAGCACATTAATTCGCTTTTTAGAAGAGCGTATAAAATTAGCGATAGCCTAAATGATTTATATAAAATAGTCGTTTCGGGCAACGACTTGGCTGAATTTTTATATGCCATAAATAAAAAGGATTCCGCACATATACTATCTAAAAAGTCATATACTCTTGGTAAACAAATTAGGAACCATCATGAGGTGTCCAGAGCTTTAATGTTGCTCTCCAAAATTGAAAAAGGAGAAAACAGTAAAAAGCACCTATACGAACACATAAAACTTAACGATAGTCTACTCGATGTTGAACGCACATCAAGAAACAAATTCGCCAGAATTCAATACGAAACCGATACCTATATTGACGAAACAAAACGCTTGACCTCCCAAAACATTTTAATTATTATTATTGGCCTGATAATCATTTTGGTCTTTGCTCTAATACTAATTATAAGGATCCAAATTACCAAGAATAGAGTATTACGATTTGAAGGTGAGCAACAAAAGGCCAACGAGGAAATCTACACGCTAATGCTCAGGCAGCAAGCCAAGATCGAGGAAGGTCGGCTTCTGGAACGCCATCATATCTCAGAAGAGCTCCATGATGGTATTTTAAACAAGCTTTTGGGCTCCAGATTGGGACTGGAGTTTTTAGTTATAGATGAAAAAAACAAAGAAAAGAATAAAGAAAAATTCAATATTTACATTGAGGAAATTAGAACTATTGAAAAAGAAATAAGAGACCTGTCCCATGAACTGAAAAACACAAAACTAGATGCTGAAAAAGACTTTATTACGATTATGAAAAACTATGTCGATTATCAAAGTAACCTTCATGCATTTCAATATAACTTAAGCCATAATCCTAATATTTTATGGGAAAATATAGATGACTATGTAAAAGTCAATCTATACAGGATTATTCAGGAAGCCATTCAAAATATTGTTAAACATGCTAAAGCAACCACTATAACCATTAATTTCTTATTAAACTCAAATAAGCTATATCTAGACATTATAGATAATGGTATTGGCTTTAATATTAATAAAAAAAACAATGGTATTGGTTTGTTGAATATAAAATCCCGGGCATCAAAAATTAAAGGAGAACTTAAAATTAACTCAAAGAGTAAAGAAGGCACAACCTTAACAGTTAAGCTTCCTTTTTATCAAACCTACTTGTAATATATAGGTGATTTTTAATTAGAAATACATTTGCCTTTGGTTTAAGTTTTCTCTATAACGCTTTCTTTTTTAGCATTAAAAACATAGGTATACAACCACATAAGCGTAAACGTTGGTATAACATCTAAACCAGGTAAAGCCTCTTCTACAAAGGTTATAACACCAGCTATTTTCCCTGGTTTTCCTTTATATAGCTTTGTCATTATCCAACCTGAAACGGGTGCCCAAACGACATCTGAAAATTCACCTATACCAGGAATTATAAAAGAAGTATATCCAATAGCATCAAAAACAATCCCAAGTGCTAATTTTTTGTATTTATTCATTAAGTAATATTTAATACAATAGGATATGCAAGAAATATACCAAACCCCTGTTAACTATTTTCCTATGAGTTTTAAAAACTCATTTCTAGTTTCAATTTTTTCAAATTGTCCCCTAAAACCCGAGGTCGTTGTAATAGAATTTTGCTTTTGTACACCGCGCATCATCATGCACATATGCGAAGCCTCTACAACAACAGCCGCACCTTGTGGTCTTAATGTATCGTTTATACAATCTAAAATTTGTTCGGTTAAGCGTTCCTGCACCTGCAAGCGTCTTGCAAAAACATCTACAATTCTGGGTAACTTACTCAACCCGACAATTTGTCCGTTAGGGATATAGGCAATATGCACTTTTCCAAAAAATGGTAGGATATGATGTTCGCAAAGCGAGTACAGCTCAATATCCTTAACGATAACCATTTCATTATAAGATTCCTTAAACATGGCGCTTTTAAGAATTTCTACAGGATCTTGATGATACCCTTGAGTTAAAAACTGCATGGCTTTAGCTGCACGTTCTGGAGTCTTTAACAACCCATCGCGCTCTGTATCTTCCCCTAAATCTTCAATGATTTTTTTATACCTATCCTTAACATCATCCGTTACCTGTATATTATACTCTTCAAACTTCTTATATGGCATATGCGTTTTATAAAATTCTTAAATTCAGTATTTCATTCTTTTCGTAAGTCTAAAGTTAAGCAAATTTTAACTTTTAATTAGTAAAATTAAAAGTTCACAAAAGTAATTTTGTTAAGCAAAGTATAACAAAAATGCATCCAGCCAATCTTTGTTTTGCATCAATCGACTAGCAACCCAATGAAATACGTACCTATCTTAATTGTTTTTTTGAGCTTTACCATTATTCAAATTAATGCACAAAACAAAAAAACCTTAAACATTTTAAAAACACAAAAAGCACCTAAAATTGATGGTGTTTTAGATGATTCTGTGTGGATAAACGCGACTGATGCCGCCACAGATTTCACTCAATTTCGACCAGAAATGGGAGTTGTAGAAAAACCTCATCAAAAAAACATTGTGAAAATGGCATACGACGATAATGCTATTTATGTAGGTGCTTACCTTAAAGATAACCCCGAAGACATTCAAAAGCAGCTTACGAGCCGTGATAACTTCGGACAATCAGATTTTTTCGGTGTGATATTAAACCCAAACAACGATGCCCAAAACGACATAGAATTTTTTGTTTTTAGCTCTGGAACACAAGCAGATGCCTTGGCATCTCCAAACATACCGGACCAAGAAGACTTTGGCTGGAATGCGGTTTGGGATAGTGCTGTAAAGATTGTTGAAGATGGCTGGATTGTAGAAATGAAAATCCCATACAGAGCGCTACGATTTTCTAACGACGAAGTGCAAACTTGGGGCATACAGTTTCACAGGCGTTTTCGTTTAGACAACTCGCAATACTCCTGGAATCCTATAGATAGAACAAAGGGCTATAGTGGTATTTATCATGGGGAGCTTAAAGGTATAAAGAATATTAAACCGCCTACACGGTTAAGTTTCTATCCTTTTGTTTCGGTAATATCCGAATCTACAGAAGGTGAAACAGATAATAATTTTAATGTAGGGCTTGATGTAAAATACGGTATCACAGAAAATTTTACTTTAGACGCTACCCTCATACCCGATTTTAGTCAGGCTGCTTTCGATAACAGAAGTTTAAACCTAGGTCCTTTTGAGCAGACGTTTTCTGAGCAACGACAATTTTTTAAAGAAGGGGTCGACTTGTTCAACAAAGGCGATATGTTTTTTTCTAGACGTATTGGTAATGCTCCTGTAGATTATGAAGATTTAGAAGACGAATTAATAGACAACGATAATACAAAAGAAGACATAGTAAACAACCCAGATCAGGTAAAAACGCTAAACGCGCTTAAATTTTCCGGACGTACTAAAAAAGGTTTAGGAATTGGTTTTTTTAATGCCATTACCGAAAAAACCCAGGCTAAAATTAAAAGAACCGATTATATACGTAATCCTGTATCTCAAAACATAACAGATAGTATTATTACCTATAGAGATAGAGTAACAGAATCTTTAGCGAATTACAACATTTTAGTTGTAGACCAACAATTTAGAAAAAACTCTTCAGTAAGTTTAATTAACACCAATGTAACCCGCGATGGCAAATTTAGAGATGCCAATGTAACCGGTGCCTTATTCAACATTATTGATAAGAATAACAAATACAATTACAATGGCGAAGTTAAAATGAGTCTCCTTAACTTAGAAGAAGGTGCTAAAACGGGATATAGTAGTAAAATTGAATTTGGTAAAGTAAGTGGCAATTACCGTTATAACATAGGGCATGAACTCGCTGATAGAAAATTTGACATTAACGATTTAGGGCTACAGTTAAGAAATAATTATAACAACCTTTATGGCGAGGTATCGTATCGTATTTTTGAGCCAACAGAAAAATTAAATAATTTAAGGATTCGTTTAACCGCTAAATACAGTAATCTTCTTAACCCCGGAAGATATACCGGAAACAGAATTCGTTTAAGGATTTCTGCCCAAAACAAAAAACTAATGTGGTTTGGCACCAATTTTCATACACGCATAGGTAAGCAACACGATTATTTTGATCCAAGAGACACTGAAAACAACCGATTTTTCACCTATAAAAATCTTGTAACAAATACAGTATGGGTTGAAACAAATAAGAATAAAGTATTCTCTATAGAAGCCAATTTAGGCGCTGCTACTTTACTTGATAAAGAGAGAGATTTGTTCGGGCGTTGGTTTGAATTAGAACCTACGGTGCGTTTAAATGATAAACTCCGAATAAGTTATGAGTATGAATACGATAGAAACAAAGGCGGTAGAGGCTGGGTAGATACTAACGATTCTGGAGATATTATTTATGGCCAGCGCGATCAGTTAGAAATTGAAAATAGTTTATCTGCCAGTTATAACTTCAATCCTCTAAATGCCCTTACACTTACTTTTAGAAACTATTGGACTACAGTAGACTATGATTATGATCTATTTACCCTTTTAGACAATGGAAAATTAACAACTGCTTCTGGTTTTAATATAGAAAATATAGATTTCGACCCCAATATTAATTTTAGCACCTGGAATTTAGACTTACGTTACTCATGGCAATTTGCTCCTGGTAGTCAGATTATAGCACTTTACAGAAACCAGTTGTTTAATGAAGATACCGCTTCTAAAGATCGGTATTTTAAAAGTCTAGATACGCTGTTCGATCAACCTATAGATCACACTTTTTCGCTCCGTTTTATCTATTTCATAGACTATAATGAGTTAAAAAGCGTTTTAAAATAGAAAAGTAGCGCCTAAACGTTGCTCATAAGCCTATAAAGTATTATTTTCAGCGTTCCAATTGTTAAAAATGATTCAAGCAAAGAATATTCATAAATATTATGATGACTTACACGTTTTAAAAGGTGTAGACATTCATATTAAAAAAGGCGAAGTTGTTTCTATAGTTGGAGCATCTGGAGCCGGAAAAACAACTTTATTACAAATACTGGGGACTTTAGACACAGCTTCTTCGAATGAAGATTTTGAATTGAAGATAAACGACACCAGTATAAAATCCCTAAAAGACAGAGCATTAGCTAGGTTTAGAAACGAGCATATTGGTTTTATATTTCAGTTTCATCAACTACTTCCCGAATTTACAGCTTTAGAAAATGTATGCTTGCCTGCATATATAAAAGGTACTAGAAAAGTTGATGCCGAAAAACGAGCTATCGAGCTATTAGATTTTTTAGGTTTGTCGCATCGACACGATCATAAACCAAACGAATTATCTGGAGGAGAACAACAACGTGTTGCTGTTGCAAGAGCTTTAATAAACAACCCTGATTTAATTTTTGCTGATGAACCTTCTGGTAATTTAGATAGTGAATCTGCCGAAACACTACACAGCCTGTTTTTTAAGTTACGTGATGAATTTGGACAAACCTTCGTAATTGTTACCCATAATAAAGAACTGGCTAATCTAGCAGATAGAAAACTGGTTATGGTAGATGGAAACATTACGGTTTAACAACATTATTTCGGTTACGTACTACTACCCCCTACCTATAAAAGAAAAAGGATCTATTGAATACTAGATTCAATAAATCCTTAATAACGTAATACGTTATTTAAATTTCCACTTCACCGAAACATACCTTAGTTATGACATAGGTATGAGAATAATCATTTTAACGGAAATCTTGTCCACAAAAAGGTAGACCCAACGCAAAACATTTAAAATACTTTACAATTGATTAATCACCAAAAGGATAAGATTTACCCAATATTGTAATTGTAGAATCTTCATAATTCAATTTAACATCCTTTAATCCACCAATATCAAGATTAAGAATACCAGATTTTATACCTCTTGGCAATAACACAAAATGTAATGGTTTTTCTACTGTTAATGTGTATTCAACATCTTTAGAACTTACACCTGTTTGCGTTCCCTCAAGCATATATTCATCATCCCAAATGTTTAAAGGCGTATCAGAACCAGCAATCCATGTTCTAGTAGAGTTTTCAGTATAATTAATGGTCGCACCTGCTTTAGTGGTAATTTTTCCATTTTCAATGGTTACACTGTAAGTTGAATTATCGTCTTGATTTTTTCCTAAATTTTTCACTTTATGTATTCCTTCAACCTTGAAATCTTCATGATAATAATCCGTAAAGGTCGTGGTATGCTCACTACCAGTCTCACCATACCAATTGGTTGAAACAATAGTAACGATCCCTTTGCGGGTTATACCATCTTTACATAATACTCCCGATTGATAATCGATGGTTGTCGTTTTAGGAAATGTTGTAAAATCCAACGGTTCTATAGTAATTATAGGACCTTCGTCTGTTTGGATTTTGCTTGATTTTGAAGTTGCTGAACTTTCAGCACTCAAAAGAGCATCGCCTCCATTATTACCTACGTCTTGAAAAACCTTATTTACTGTAACATATTCGGTTAAAGCTTCTGTAGCAGATATGGCATCTACATTTGGTTTTACGTCATCTTCTTGACAGCTACTTAGTAAAAGTAATGCAAGAACTGGGATTATAATTTTTCTCATAATACATTATTTATTTGGACTAATAACGTTATAAATTTCAATTTTAGTTCATTCAGATGTTAAAAAATAGTATTTTCAACCAATTTTTACGCCGTTTATCGATATTTTAATTTAAAAATTATGAAAAGACACTTGTAAATTAGCGTTTTAGCCCTACTTCTTCTTAAACTACCAGCTCTGCTTTAAGTTTATTGAGAATCCTTACTTTTACATTAAAAAGTAAACTTGAACAAAACCGATCTCCTAGACTTTCTTAACGCAAAAGTCATCCAATATAACAACCCAAAGTTTATAGAAAGCGATCCTATTCAAATCCCGCACCAGTTTAGTAAAAAAGAGGATATTGAAATTTCGGGATTTTTAACTGCTACTATTGCCTGGGGAAATAGAAAAAGTATTATTAATAATGCCAAACGTTTAATGGGTTTCCTAGACGGTGCTCCTTTCGATTTTGTTATAAACCACTCTGAAATTGATTTGGAAAAGCTAGCTCCCTTTGTTCATAGAACTTTTAATGGAGACGACTGTATTCAATTTATAAAATCCTTAAAGCATATTTATAAAAACCATGGAGGATTAGAGTCAGTTTTTTCAAAACATGTAGAGGCTAAGTCTTTGCAAGTATCTATTTCGAAGTTTAAATCGATATTCTTTGAAATAGATCATTTACAACGAACACAAAAGCACATTAGCGATCCTGTAAAGAATTCCGCGGCAAAACGGATTAATATGTTTTTACGATGGATGGTGAGAAATGATAATGCCGGAGTAGATTTTGGCATTTGGAAAAGCCTGTCGCCTTCTCAACTATCTTGTCCTTTAGATGTACATTCCGGAAATGTAGCAAGAAAATTAGGGCTATTACAACGTAAACAGAACGACGCAAAAGCCTTATTGGAATTAGATACCGCCCTAAGGGAATTAGATGCCGACGATCCGGTTAAATATGATTTTGCTCTTTTTGGGTTGGGTGTTTTTGAGGGGTTTTAATCTTTACTGAATTAAAATACACTACACCATATTTTTTAAAACAATATTTACAAATTAATAAACCTAAATTTACTTATTTACAAACATTAGGGAAGTACTTCAAAAATTTAATTGAATTTTCCACAAAAAAAAGAGACTATCTCAAAATTTGAGACAGTCTCTTTATAAACGTTATTTATAATACTAAATTATCCTTTTAACCAAGCTTCACGCAAAGTCTTTTGAGCATCTGTAGCATCTGCTTTTTCAACTATAGCTTTACCTGTAACATAACCTTGTGTCGTAGTTGTTTTAATAACAACTTCCTCTCCTGCTCTATCTAAAGTTACCTCGATGTCTCGTCCTGGTTGCCACATAAAAACTTGTTGTAAAACATCATTAGCATTTTGCATAGTTAAGGCTTCACCATCAACAGACTTTATAACATCATTAGCTTTAACACCTTGTTCTTCCCAAAAACTATTTTTTAATGCCATATCTGTAAAGAATATGGTTCCTTTCTGCGGATCGCCACTCACAATAGGCACTCCATTCATTAATATATAGTTAGCTTCCAATTTCCCCTCTCCTATTTCTAAGCCTACTTTTTCGAAAAACTTGTTATAATCTATTGGCGTATCTCCAACAACATGAGTATCGAAAAATCCTCGTAAAGAAGGATATGTCATAGCCACAATTTCGTCTATAAGCTTATCATCTTCAAATGGTTTATTCTTTCCATATTTATTCGATAGCTCTTTCATTAAAGATAAAATGCCTCTTTCGCCATTGCTTTCTTCACGCATTAAAATATCAATACACATCCCAATTAATGCTCCTTTTTGGTATACGTTTAAATATTCATCCTTATAAGGATCCTTTAAAACATTCTCGCTCATTATAGTAAAACTCATGGCATCGTTCATTTGCTTAGACCGCTGAATTTTATCCATAATTCTATTGTAAAAATCAGATTCGGAAACAAGTCCTTGATCTACTTGAAATAACGTCGCAAAATACTCCGTTACCCCCTCATACATCCACAAATGCTTAGAGAACGTTGGATTGTGATAATCAAAATAATGAACATCTTCAGAATGTACACTTAAAGGCGTAACGATATGAAAAAATTCATGAGATACCACATCCGTCATACTCTCATCTAAAGCCTCTTTAGGCATCGATTCTGGCATCACTACTACTGTTGAAGTATGATGCTCTAATGCACCAAATCCTTTTGGTGAATCTTCCTTACCTTCAGATAAATACAAATAAATATCGTAACGCGGTGTCGCATTTATATCACCCAAATATGCTTTTTGTGCCTCCATCATTTTAAATATCGTCTCTTTTAAAGACTTAGCAGAATGCACTTTGTTAGGCGAATATACACTTAGTACAATTTTAATATCACCTACCTTAAACTCTTCAACATCTAAGTTTCCATACATCATAGGGTTATCGGTAATATCGAAATACCTTGTAGCAAAATAACTTGTAGTGACGCTTTTTCCATCTTCGCTAGTCTTAGAACCTACATTTTGCAGTGCAGAAGTACGAACAAAATCTGCCGGAGCCGTAACGTCTAGTTTATATTGATTCTTTTTTAAAGAATCGAAGTAACCAATAAAGCCATGTAAATTTAACACGTAGTTATTAGGTTCGATATTAGTCCCAGAAGGCGAAAAAGGAGCTTCTTTTCCTATACCTCCATTCACTTCAATATCATAAGTATCATTAACTAAATAAGTAATTTTATCCAACTCCTTTGCATTACTAATAGACCATGTGTTAGTATCTACTTTATTTACAGGCAGCTCATTTCCTTTATAATCAATCGCTTTAAAACCATCAATATACTTACCAAAATCACTCACAGAATAAGTACCCTGTACCACTTTTGGCAAACGATACGTTACGGTTTCCACAGTAAAACGTCCCGGATTAATTGTTACCGGCGCTTTATCGTTTTCTATACCTGTTAAGTTTATTGCTGTTTCTATTGGCAAGCTTACGGCCAAATCGTTCTTTGCATTCTTAGTTGAACTACAACTAGCTAGTAAAATACCCGCAAATAACGCGGCAAATGTCTTAGTATTCATCTAAATTTAGTTTATTTCTTTTAACGACGCACAAATTACCATTATGTTACGGGCTCTTTTCTTAAGGATATGTTAAAAAGATAAATTATATTCGCTCAATGCAAAATTCCTTAGTTAGTATACTCATTCCTTTTAAAAATACCGAAGCGTACTTAGAAGATTGTTTGGTATCTATTTTAAATCAGACTTATACAAATTGGGAGTTGCTTATAGTTGACGATTCGTCCACCGATTCCAGTTTTGATATCGTTGAAGGTTTTGCAAAAAAGGATAGTAGAATAACGCTTTTAAAAAATAAAGGTACTGGTATAATTGATGCCTTACGATTAGCTTTTAAACATAGTAAAGGCACTCTTATTACAAGAATGGATAGCGACGATATTATGCGTACTAATAAATTAGAGGTATTGGTAAACAATTTATCGGCACACGGAAAACAGCACGTTGCCATTGGTTTGGTAAATTACTTTTCTAAGGAAGGCATAAAAGAAGGTTTTAAAAACTACGAACTATGGCTTAACGATCTAACAAAAACAGGAACTAATTATTCCGAAATTTATAAGGAATGTGTTATCCCCTCACCTTCATGGATGGTTCACAGAAGTGATTTAATGGCATGCAATGCTTTTAACCCAAACAGATATCCCGAAGATTACGATTTAGCCTTTAGGTTTTATAAGCACCAATATACATGTATTCCCTGTGATGCTGTTATTCATGATTGGAGGGATTATAGCTCGCGAACCTCAAGAACACACGTGCATTATGCAGAGAATCATTTTATAGATATTAAACTGCGTTACTTTTTGGAATTGGATTACAATCCTAATAAAACCCTCGTTATTTGGGGTGCCGGTAACAAAGGAAAAGTAGTCGCTAAAACGCTTATTAAAAAAGCCGTCCCTTTTGAATGGATTTGCGATAACCCCAATAAAATAGGAAGAGACATCTATGGTAAAGTATTAAAACCTTTTAGTGCTTTGGAAACTATTGAGAATCCTCAAAGTATTATTACTGTTGCCAATAAAGGAGCTCAAATAGTGATTAAAAAATATATGGATGCTCTTAACATGAAAAATATTTTCGATTACGTTTTCTTCTGTTAATTTCTACAATACTTATACGTATATTCATTATCATTTTCTATATTTCGTTAACGAAATACTTTCATGAATTAATGTAAGCTCGTTTTAATCCAAGTAAATTATTGAACAAAGGAAACTAAATAGAATTTTTTTCGTTTTATCCAATAACTCGAAAACGAAAAAAAATATGTAGTTTTGACAAATCTAAAAATGAATGCAGTTTAAACACCCAGAGCTTCTTTACGCTTTATTTTTATTACTTATCCCTATAATTGTTCACTTATTTCAATTACGCAAATTTCAAAGAGTTCCTTTTACCAATGTGGCATTTTTAAAGGAAGCGATACTGCAAACCCGTAAAAGTTCACAAATAAAAAAATGGTTGGTTCTTTGTACAAGGCTTTTAATTCTTGCTGCCATTGTATTTGCATTTGCCCAACCTTTTTCCTCTAAGTCCAATGCCTTTAAGACCAAAAAAGAAACAGTTATTTATTTAGATAATTCATTTAGTTTACAAGCTAAAGGACCACAGGGTGAACTTTTAAAACGTGCTGTTCAAGATATTATAAGCAACGTTCCCGAAAATGAGAATATCTCGTTACTAACTAATGATAATGTTTATAAAAACACCACTATAAAAGCTATTAAAAACGATTTATTGCAATTAGGGTACTCATCAGATAAGCTGACGTCTGAAGCTGCTTTATTAAAAAGTAACACCATAATTAATAAGCGAAAAAACTCTTTAAAAAATCTTGTTTTTATTTCCGATTTTCAACAAGACGCATCTAATTTCACCCCAAAAACAGACTCACTTACGAATCTTCATTTGGTTAAATTACAGCCAATAAGTACCAATAACGCAACTATTGATAGTGTTTACATTTCTAAAAGAACTGCAAGTACTATAGAGTTAAAAGCACTTATAAAAAATAGCGGGAGTCCTATTGAAAACCTCCCCATTTCGTTATTTAGCAATGATAATTTGATTGCAAAAACTTCGGTTGCGGTTACAGATCGTGCAGAAACCACATTTTCGCTTCCCGCAAATGAAGCTATTAACGGAAAAATTATAATTGATGATGTTAATCTGCAATTCGATAATAGCCTATACTTTAATATTGGTAACGAATCTAAAGCTAATGTGCTCTCTATAAATGGAACAACAAATGATGATTCCTTTTTAAAACGCATTTATACCAATAATGAATTTAACTACCTCGCAACTTTAGAGAATCAGTTAAATTATAATATTATAGATCAACAGCACCTCATCGTTTTAAATGAACTGGATGCTATTCCCAATGCCTTAGTCGCTGCATTAAAACAGTTTACTAAACAAGGCGGAGCGTTAATCGTGATACCTTCAAAACGTATTAACGAACAATCCTATAATCAATTACTAAGTCATTATCGCTCCAATTTTAATAATTTATCGTTAACTGAAAAACGTATTACTACCATTAATTATGCTCACCCCTTGTATAATAATGGCGTATTTGAAAAACAAGTAAGTAATTTTCAATACCCAAAAGTATCGAGTTTTTATAATGTTTCGTCAAATAGTTCAACGGCATTAAAATTTGAAGATGGCAAGCCGTTTTTATATCAAAACAGTAATGCTTTTATATTTACAGCAGCTCTAAATAGTAAAAACTCAAGTTTTATAAGTTCACCGTTAATTGTACCTACACTTTATAATATAGGAAAGTATAGTCTAAAAACGCCAAAGCTGTATTATACTATAGGATACGAAAACACTTTTGATGTAGATACGCAATTGCAACAAGACGACATATTATCGTTGGTTAACAATGAGGTTAACATAATACCAAGGCAACAATATTTTAACAATAAAGTAGTAATAAGTACTTCTAAAAATCCATCCGTTGCAAATATTTATACCATAAAGAATAAAAACGAAAGCATTAAAAACATCAGTTATAATTATAATCGAGATGAAAGTAATCTAACTTATAGAACGCTTTCCCCTTCAGATAATATAACGGTTAACGATTCAATTACAGAAATTTTCAACACCATAAAAAGTGATACAAAAGTTAACGCCTTATGGAAATGGTTTGTTATTTTTGCACTAGCGTTACTGATTATCGAAATGGTCATCTTAAAATATTTTAAATGAACATACTTATAAAATCTGCCACTATAATAGATCCAAAAAGCGAGTTCCATAACAAAACTCAAGATTTATTAATTGAAAATGGCGTGATTTCGAAGATTGCCAACACCATTAAAAACACTAATAATTATCAAGAAATTAAGTTAGACAACTTGCATATTTCGCAAGGTTGGTTTGATAGTAGTGTGTGTTTTGGCGAACCTGGTTTCGAAGAGCGTGAAACCATAAAAAACGGACTTAAAACCGCCGCTGCTTCTGGTTATACTGCTGTAGCTTTAAATGCCAACACGAATCCGGTTTTAGATTCTAATTCCGATATTACCTTTGTGAATGCCAAATCCAATAATAATGTAGTAACACTATTGCCTATCGGATCATTAACCATAGGTAGCAAAGGTGAGGATTTGGCAGAGCTTTACGATATGAACACGGCTGGTGCCAAAGCTTATTACGATTACAAAAAGCCTATTTCTAACCCTAATCTTATGAAAATTGCCCTGCAGTATGCAAGTAATTTTGATGGATTAGTTTGTTCGTTTCCGCAAGAAAGCAAAATTTCAGGAAATGGTGTTATGAATGAGCACATAACAAGCACCAAACTTGGCTTAAAAGGAAATCCTGCCTTGGCAGAAGAATTACAAGTAGCTCGCGATTTATTTTTATTGGAATATACTGGTGGAAAATTACATATTCCTACCATTTCTACAGCAACTTCTGTTGCACTTATACGAGAAGCTAAAAAGAAAAAACTAGATGTTAGCTGTAGTGTGGCCATTCATAATTTGTACTTTACAGATGCTGCGCTAACAGATTTTAACACACACTTTAAAGTTTTACCACCGCTTCGTACTCAAGAAGATGTAGATGCTTTAATTGAAGGTGTTAAAGATGGTACCATCGATATGGTG
Organism: Flavivirga eckloniae; assembly: GCF_002886045.1. Lineage (NCBI taxonomy): Bacteria > Pseudomonadati > Bacteroidota > Flavobacteriia > Flavobacteriales > Flavobacteriaceae > Flavivirga > Flavivirga eckloniae. The sequence goes on from NZ_CP025791.1 coordinate 825,253, forward strand.
ACGAGTGACCATAATCCTATAGATATTGAACAAAAGAAGATAGAATTCGATCATGCCGAATACGGAACGATAGGACTGGAAAGCGCTTTTGGAGCTTTACAAACTATTTTTACCACAAAAAAGACCATAGACATTTTAACCAAGGGAAAAACACGATTTGCCTTAGAGCAAACCCCTATTAATATTGGCAATATGTTAAACATTACACTTTTTAACCCAGATACTAAATATTCCTTTTCTAAAAACGACATCGTTTCAAAATCTAAAAACACCATTTTTGAACATGAAGCTTTAAAAGGAAAAGTTTATGGAATTGCCGCTAACAACAAAATTTCGTTAAATAATATATAATGACAGAGCAAGATATTGAAGCTGGTAGAAATAATGCCGTAATCAGTTACCTAACTATATTCGGAACTATAATTGCCTTCTATTTAAATAATGAAAATAAAAGCGAATTTGCAAGTTTCCACATAAGACAGGCTCTTGGTTTATGGCTAACATTTTTTGCACTTGGTTATATTATTGGAAGTTTTGACAGCTGGACTATATCCTTAGGGTTTTATCTGTTTTTTGCCGTACTTTTTATTTATGGCTTTGGAAGTGCCCTAGGGAAAAAAGCGCAAGCTGTTCCTTTAGTTGGTAATTTATACCAAAAAATATTCGCTAACCTTGGTAAATAGGCAGCTATAAGGTATTAAATACTAAAAAAATAAAATTCCCAATCCCATGCTTCAAAAGGGAAAATAAAGTTAACCGGGTTAAACCTTAAAAATTCAACAAATGCTTAACAATACACTTTCATTACATCATATAATTCGTAAATCTACCCTAACCGAAAATGCACCGTTATTAATTATGATGCATGGCTATGGTAGCGATGAAAATGATTTGTTTTCGTTTGCAAGTGAATTACCCGAAGAGCTTTTCATTATTTCTGTAAGAGCTCCTTATGCCATGCAACCCTATGGAAATGCCTGGTATGCCATTAACTTCGATGCCGAAAAAGGCAAATGGAACGATAATGAGCAAGCTAAAGAATCTCGCGATCTCATTTCGAAATTCATCGATGAGGCTATCAAGGCTTACCCAGTAGACGAAAACAATGTATCGCTTTTAGGTTTTAGTCAAGGGAGTATTTTAAGTTATGCTGTAGCTTTAACCTATCCTGAAAAAGTAAAAAACATTATAGCCTTAAGCGGCTATGTAAATAAAGAAATACTCCCTCAGGATAAAACTAAAGACTATTCACACCTAAACTTTTATTGTTCTCATGGAAGCGTAGATCAAGTTATTCCCGTTGAGTGGGCAAGGCAAACTGTACCGTTTTTAAATGGCCTAAATATAAAGCATCAATACGCCGAATTCCCTGTAGGTCACGGCGTAGCTCCACAAAACTTTTTTGAATTTAAAAACTGGTTAATTAGTAATATATAATATTTTTCGTACCTTTCTTGTCCTAAAAAGACAAAAAATGAAACGATTATCTACTTGTATTGTATGCCTACTTATTATTTTATGCAATAAAGTTACGGCTCAAAACATTAATGAATTAAGGGAAATTAACACCCAAATTTGGAGTAATTTCACTAAATCTTTCGAAACTTTAGACTATCAATTATTTGAAAGTTTACATAGTGACGATTTAATTCGAGTTAATGGTGGTGATTACAAATCTATTAAAAGGAAAGATGCCTATTTGGGCACTTATAAGAGTCGTTGGACAGACTCATCTATAAAACAAACCATTTCCTTTAGGTTTTTAGAACGGATTTCCAAAGACGGTATGTCTTCTGAACGGGGTATCTATAAATTTACCATAAACCCTGATACTGAAAGTCAAAAATCATATTACGGTAAGTTTCATGTTATTCTAAAAAAGAAGGATAACCGTTGGAAAATATTGATTGATTACGACTCTACTGAGAATAAATCAATTAATGAAGCATCATATAACGAAGCTTTTCCGTTAGATGAATTCTCCAGTTATTAAGCATCGTATTTCTATCAACTAAAATCGCTAAAGAATAATAGCTTTTAAAAGCTTATTTGGACTTGATGCGCAAAACTGATATATTTAGTATATATTAAAAATCGGCATGCATAAAGTTGAAAAATTCTCTCCAGAAATCAATAAAGTATACTTAATAGAAAGTTATACGCTTATTCATATTCTTTCTGGTTCCGGCAGTATTCAGGTTGATTTTAAAAACTATTCCGATTGGGAAGACAAGGCTATATTTTTAGAGAAAGGTCAGTACATAAAATTTCTTTCGGATAATTTCACAGTAAGAAAAATAGAATTCTTAAATCAGAAGAAATTCTATAGCAATGAGGTACGTGTATTGTTTAAGCACCTTATTTCTTTAGGCTATATAGATTTATTAGAATGTGAAAGCTGTAATACCTTTTTATCTGAATCTGTTTTAACAAATAACTCTGCCGATATTATTGATATATCATCCAAACAATGGTATTGGCAAAACCCATTTAAAGCAAATAAAGAAGAGTATCAGGTTATTTTTGATGTTAAGGATGTTATAGATGAAGCATTTTCTAATAACCTATCAAGCCATGATTTAGTAAGTCTTATAAATGAACGCGGATATAACGCTCAAGCTTTAATTAGAAATAAAATTGGGTTATCTGTTAAAAATTTAATGAACTCTAAAAGACTTAATGAAAGCTTAAAAGAAGTTGCTTTTACCAACAAGAATATTCAGGAGATTTCATACGAATTAGGATTCAAAGACGATGCATACTTTAACCGTGTATTTAAAACCTCCACCGGACAGACACCAAAACAATTTAGAGAAAATTTTGATTTCGAAAACCGAGACTTGTTTTCTCAAGATATTATGGAGTTACTTCGTAAACATCATACACAAGAAAGATCGCTTGGATTTTATGCAGACAAAATGAACCTTTCTATAAAATCATTATCTAAAAAAGTACAATCTAAAATGAACACTTCTTTAGGTCAATTAATTCGGCTGGAATTAATTAATACTGCTAAATTGATGATTATCGAAGGGCAATCCATAACTTCTATTTCAAGGCAACTAGGCTTTGAAGAGCCTAACCATTTCTCAAGATTTTTCAAACATTATTCAGGAACAACTCCAACAGATTTCAAATTAAAAAAGTACAATTCTTAGTCTTTTTTTTGTAGCATTTAAGCCTTAGTTAGTTTTCATCTTTGCAGTGTAATTATTCACTAATAAAAAAAAGAAAATGAAAACATTTAAAACATCAATTGTACTATTTACAATTTTATTCACTGCAACTTTATTCGCTCAAAATAAAATGAGCAATAATATTGACAATAGCAATATAGCTCTTACAGGTTATAGTCCTGTATCATATTTAGATTTAAACTTAGCCCAAAGAGGAAATAAAAGCTATAAATCTGAACACAACAAAGTTGTGTACTATTTTACTAATGCGGAACAAAAAGCAACTTTTGATAAATCTCCAAAAAAATACTTACCGCAATATGGTGGTTTCTGTGCTTTTGGAACCTATGCTGGGGCAAAATTTAGAGTAGATCCAACAAAATTCATAGTTAAAAACGGCAAGTACTACTTGTTCTTGAATAATGTAGAATTAGATGCAAAACAATTGTGGTTAGCAGAAAATAATCATAATAAGTTAGAAAGTGTAGCTGATAAAAATTGGGAGAAGCTAAGTAAGACCCACAATTAATTTAATAATAATTAAAAACTTATAGTCATGAAATTCGTAACCAAAAGAATCCACGCGTTTTTAGATTACCCTGTGGCACTAGCACTTATAGCTTTACCTTTTATATTAGGTTTAGGAACTTCAAACCCTGTAGCCTTACAACTTTCGGTTGCTACTGGAATTGCTGCGCTTATTCTAACGATATTAACAGATCATCATTTAGGAATGGTTAAAGTCATTCCGTATAAAATTCATTTAATCGTTGATTTTTTAGTCGCAATAGTATTTATAATAGCTCCTTTTATTTTTTCATTTGAAGGAATAGACGCCTACTTCTATTGGGTAAATGGTATTGCTGTACTTACTGTAGTTAGTTTACATAAACCTGAAGCTATAGCTTAAAAGAGCATCAAGAACAAAAGTTGTGTGTAAATTTGAACTATTATTAAAAAGGCTTGTGAATGATGAGTTACAGTTTGTTTTATGAACTAGACAAAACATGGATCAGAGCAAAATGCCCTATGATTTGTAGGCGAGCGTCAAATGTTTGAAGATGTCGTTAAAAAAGAAATGCTGTTTGAGCACAAGCCCGAAGAAAACAAAGAGTCAGGCCAATAGATAAGGTAATAAGATTGGCAAGTGAGAAATGATCATCGTGCGAGTTCATTTCTTTTAGACATCGAAAACTAATTTGACCGCCGAGAATCTAAGGCTAGACTTTTTTGTTTCTTTTTTGGTCAATGCAAAAAAGATATAGATAATTAAAAGCATATTTTGACCAAACACAACTTTTAGTCATGATCCTTAAAAGATTTAATGAAACACAAACAAAAAATCCAGCTTTAAGCTGGATTTTTTATAATATAAAGGAAAAACTTATTAAGAATTCACTACGAGTCTAAACCCTTCTCCATGAATGTTTAGTATTTCAACTTTTTCATCAAGCTTTAAATATTTACGCAATTTTGCGATATATACATCCATACTACGAGACGTAAAATAATTATCGTCTCTCCATATCTTGGTAAGAGCCAACTCTCTTGGCATTAAGTCGTTTTCATGCAACGCTAATAAGCGTAACAATTCATTTTCTTTAGGCGATAACTTCACTGGTTCGCCTCCATTAAAACGTAAGAAGCGTAACTTAGAATTCAAATCAAAGCTTCCTATTTTAAACTCGAATTGTTTACTATCAGAAATCGTTTCGGTTGCTTTACGCTGTATTATAGCTTTAATTTTCATTAGCAACACTTCACTATCGAAAGGCTTGTTTAAATAATCGTCTGCACCAACCTTATAACCTCTTAAAACATCCTCTTTCATTGTTTTAGCGGTTAAGAATATAATTGGAACATCTGTATTTTTATCCCTTATTTCTTTAGCTAATGTAAATCCGTCCTTGTAAGGCATCATTACATCCAGAATACATAAATCGAAATCGTCTTTTTTAAACTTCTCGAATCCTTCCATGCCATTTTTAGCATGAGTTACCTCATAATCATTCATCATGAGATAATCCTTAAGAACAGTTCCGAAGTTGGGGTCGTCTTCTACTAATAAAATTCTCTTTTTTTGTTCTTCCATAATTTATGATATTAGTGGAAGCTTTATAGTGAATGTGCTTCCTTTTTCTTTTTCACTTTCTACAGATACATAACCTTGGTGGTCATCTACTATACGCTTAACATAAGCCAAGCCTAAACCATGGCCTTTAACGTTATGGATATTTCCTGTATGTTCTCTATAAAACTTTTCAAAGACCCTTTTTGCTGCTGCTTTACTCATACCACTTCCATGGTCTTTAACTTTTAATAAAATATTAGTACCTACATTTTCTGTATATACCTCTATTTTTGGCGCATCTGGAGAATACTTTATAGCATTATCCAAAACATTAACAATAACATTGGTAAAGTGGGTTTCGTTAGCTAAAATCGAGGCTTTATCTGCTTCAAAAAATGTTTTGATATAACCTTCTCTGTCTTCAACCAAAAGCTTTACATGTGTAATGGCATCATCTATCAGCTCATGTAAATTTACTCTATCTTTACTAATATTAAGCTCGTTTTTCTCAAGTTTAGATATTCTTAGTACATTTTCAACCTGAGCATGCATTCGTTTATTCTCATCCTTTATCATGGAAAGATAACGCACTACCCTCTCTTTATCATCAATAACCTTAGGATTTCTAATTGCATCTAAAGCTAAATTTATAGTTGCAATTGGCGTCTTAAACTCATGCGTCATATTATTGATAAAATCCGTTTTTATTTCAGATATCTTTCGCTGCTTTAAAAGTTGATATAAGGCACTTGAATAGGCAACTATTATAATAGATGTAAAAATTATTGACAATAATATCATCCCCATAATTGATGATAAAATATACTTTCTATCATCTGGAAAATTAACCAAAAGCTTATAGAGGCTTTTATTGTTTTCATCATAAAATATAGGTACACTGTAAGTAGACTTTATATTTTTCTCAAAACCCTCACTGCTAATTTTTGTAGCCAAATCGTTATCGTAAATAGCAAATTCAAAATCTATATCAACACCATTCTTTCTAAGCTTATCAGATAACAACTCATTAATTTTCTCTTCGGAAACTCTTTTATGCACTGGAGTTCTTTTCGAAATTTCCTTAAAACTCCTTCTCCAACTTAATCTCTGTGCTTCATCTATGCTTCCACTTCTAACAATTTTTGAAATAGGATTCTGTAAAATATCCTTTTCAGACACATCAAAATTGGTGTAAAGCTCTGTACTTGAGCTACCTATTATATTCTTAAGACCTATACTATCTATATCTAAACCAATGTCAAGGAGCGATGAAGACAATTTATAATCCTCTTCAATGATATTACTACTATAGATAAGCATTTCTTTTGTGCTGTTATTTTTCTGATAAATTAACAACTGAGAAACTGCATCTTCATCTTTCTTTTTCTCCTTATCCAAATTCATGAATTTCGAAAAATACTGCATCTCCTCATTATCTTCTATTGTATTAGAAACGTAACTTAGCGCCCCTTTAACAATAAATTTGAATCGTTCTTTTTCGTTCTCTACAGAGTTATTTATATAATACGCCTGAATAGAAATAATGCCAATAAGCGATAAGCTCATTAGTATTATTAATAGGATAAAAATTCTTTTGCTCACCATTCAAAATTAACATATTAACATTTATGACACTTCCCTTTTAACCTTACATTAACAAAAATGTTAAAACCTCTTCTTTTTCAAATTCTTTTAAGGATGTCTTCATGAATATCAACCACTTTACTCAGAGTAGTACTAAGATCAACATTATCAACTACGTAATGAGAAAGCTTTGTTTTTTCATCATCTGTCCACTGATTTTTCATGATAGCTTCAATCTTGGCTTTTGTTGTGTCATCACGCATTAAAAGACGTTCTATTCGTAATTCTTTGGGAGCTGTAACTGTAATAATGTAATCGCATGTTTTATAGCCATTGTTTTCAAACAAAATGGCTACTTCTTTTATTACATATGGTGTATCTTGTCTTAACATCCATTTTTCAAAATGCTTAGCGACTCTTGGGTGAACAATGCTATTCATTTTTTGCAAATAGGACTTATCGTTAAAGATAATATCTGCAATAAATTGTTTGTTAAGTTCCCCTTTAATATAAGCTTTTTTTCCAAATAACTCAACAAGCTCTCTTTTAATAGTCTTGGACTTGTTCATTAGGTTCTTAGCCTCTAGATCTGCTATATAAACGGGTACACCCAATGCTTCAAACTGTTTTGCGACAGTTGTTTTTCCGCTTCCTATACCTCCTGTAAGTCCTACAATAATCATTTTGTAATTATAAATTCTATACGTTTCTGATTAATCTTAACGTTTTTTGCAGTAGTGGGAAACGCTACTAATTCCGGTACTAAAAGGGATTGATCTCCCACTGTTTTTTCATAATCGCAAACAACTTTAAAGTCTTTATTTGTAATCGTATTAAAATTGCTTAAACTAACATAATAAGAGACATTCACTTCTTTTGGAAAGTACTTTATCTTGGCGCCCTTTGGTGTATTTATAATGTTTACCGGTATTTTAAGTGTACCTTCTGTAAATTTTTCTACATGAGCTTTTATGGTAACGCTATTGGCAGAAAACTTCAAATCGGCAGTATTTTCGGGTAACATCAGGTTAGTAGCTTCTTCAAAACTCGTTTTCACATCATTAAAAATAACTTCTTCTGTTTCTAAATACCCTATTTGGGATACCAAAGTGTTAGGCCCGATAACTGTTACAGAATCAGGTTCTGAAATCAACTTATCTGCAACATCATACCCAGGTTCAAAACTAATCGTAGCGTTTAATTTAACCGGTACTTTTTTAACCAGATTTACATCGTACTTGAAGGCTAGTTGATTGGGAGAAATATTAAGTAATTCTACCTGCTCGTCAAACTGGGTGTTGTTTAAATAGGCTTTAGATTTATTCCATAAAAAAGCATGCTTCTTTTTATCGACATCCTTACTAAAATCTACCCTAATTTTTGGTTTGGAAACGTAATACTTAAGCCATTTAAACCCATGTGTTTTTAGCGTGATATTCAAGGCCATAGAATCATTCAAAATCACATTCTCATCTGGTATATTAACCTTTTCGATATCAAAAGCCATAGTGTTTGTATATTCTTTTGATAGCTTGGAAAATATCAGGATTATAAACGAAAACAATAAAAAAACAAAAAATACATTGATTCTTTTATTTTTTATTGAAGCGAGTATTTTAGACTTTAACTTTTTTATCATTTCGATTTAAAAAATAATCCAGGAAAATAATTTTCTGGTTCTTTATTAAGTACTGAAACTGCAAATGTTGACTTTAAAAACCCGTAACCGTATCCAAAAAACTGAATGACGATAGCTACTATGGAAAGCAGAGAGACACTCAAGCTTTTTGTGTTTATTAAAGCTAACAATAATGCTAGGGAAAAATACAACACATACCCTGCCAAACCCCATTTAAAATTAAAAAAAATGAGCAAAATCGAAATTATAAATCCTAAACAAAAAATAGAAGGAAACCAATAGGTTAACTTTTTTGTAGATGGATGCCATTTATTAAGAATCGGACGTACCAATCCAAACTTATGTACTTGCTTATAAAACTTACTCCAGGAAATTCGGCGTTTGTGATATACAAAAGCCTCTGGAATTAATTTGGTTTTATATCCTAAGTTCCAGAGTCTGATGGACAAATCGGGGTCTTCTCCCGGGTGAATTCTTCCAAATCCCTTTGAAGCTATAAAAGCTTCTTTTGAGAGACCCATATTAAAACTTCTGGGCTGAAATGCATCTACACTTTTTTTATTGCCCCTAATGCCACCGGTAGTAATAAACGAGGTCATTGAAAAGTTAATGGCTTTTTGAAGATTTGTAAACGAACTGTGTGCTGCATCGGGCCCTCCAAAGCAATCAACATAATGCGTTTTTAGGCTTTTTACGACTTCAGTAAGGTAGTTTTTTGGTAAAATGCAATCGGAATCTAAAATGATAAAATAATTTCCTTTTGCATGTTGCATTCCAAAATTTCTTGAATCTCCTGGTCCTGAATTTTCTTTAAAAAAATAAGAGATGTCTAGTTTATCCTTATAAGCATCAACCACCTCCTTAGATGATATGGTTGAGCCATCTTCTACTATAACAACCTCAAAAGGTGTTTCTCCTTGTAAATGCTCAAAACTCTGTAAAAGTTCCTGTGTTTCGTCCGGACGATTATAAACAGGAATTATAAAAGAAAACTGTAATTGCATAAAACAAATGTAACAAAAAAGCCACCGTTTTACAGGTGGCTTGTTTTCAATATTAAAATACTTTTTAGTTTTGTTCTTTCATAAAAGCCTCCATAACAGCATCACTAACCCCCATGTTACTATAGCCTCCATCGTGAAACAGGTTTTGTAGCGTTACACGTTTGGTTAAATCGCTAAATAAAGACACGGTATAATTAGCACAATCTAAGGCTGTGGCGTTTCCTAATGGCGACATTTTATCGGCATAAGCTATAAAGCCATCAAACCCTTTAACACCATTGCCTGCTGTAGTTGGTGTAGGCGATTGAGAAATTGTATTTACACGTACGTTTTTATCTCTTCCAAAGAAATACCCAAAACTACGGGCAATACTTTCTAAATATGCTTTATTATCGGCCATATCGTTATAATCTGGAAAAACACGTTGCGCTGCCATATAAGTTAATGCTACAATACTCCCCCATTCGTTCATGGCATCAGCTTTATATAGTGTTTGCATAACTTTATGAAAAGACATAGCAGAAACATCGGTTCCTTTTTGCGTCCATGCATAATTCTGTGATGTATAATGATTTCCTTTTCTAACATTAATAGACATTCCTATAGAATGCAATACAAAGTCTATTTTACCCCCAAGAATCTCCATTGATTTTTCAACCAGATTTTGTAGGTCTTCTTCAGAAGTTGCATCTGCAGGAATTATTTGAGAACCTGTTTTTTCTGCTAATGCATTTATTTGCCCCATACGCATTGCTACCGGAGCATTTGTTAACACAAATGTTCCCCCTTCCTCATGCACACGCTCAGCAGTTTTCCAAGCAATCGAATTAGAGTCTAATGCTCCAAAAATGATCCCTTTTTTCCCTTTTAATAAATTATATGACATACTTTTTTTTGGTTTATATTTTAGTTCTTAGATTTTCCAAACAGCGCACAAAGATACTAATTAATTCAACAATTCTTTAGCATGTGCTATTGCAGATGAAGACATTTCTATACCCCCCAACATTTGAGCAATCTCGACAACGCGCTCATCATGATCTAATTTTACAAGATTAGTTTGTGTAGTATTATCTATATCTTCTTTATAAACTTTAAAATGCGAGTGTCCTTTTGCTGCTATTTGTGGTAAATGTGTAATTGAGAAAACCTGCATTGTTTTGCTCATTTGCAACATGATGTCCCCCATTTTATTTGATATTTCTCCAGAAACCCCAGTATCAATTTCATCAAACATAATAGTAGGCAACTTTATGTATTTTGATAAAACCGACTTTATGGCTAACATAATTCTGGATAGCTCTCCACCAGAAGCGGCTTTTTTCAGCTCATTAAAGTTCCCGCCTTTATTCGCAGAAAACAGAAACGATAATTCATCTTTTCCGTTAGTAAAAAAAGTATCGCTATAAATAGTCTCTATTTTAAATTGAGCATTTGGCATACCCAAACCAGCTAAAATATTTTCTAATTGCTTTTTTAACTTTGGAATGGCTTCTGTTCGATTTTCATGGATTGTTTTAGATATAGCATCCAGCTCGGCCGTTTTAGCCTCAATTTCCAACTGTTTTTTCTGGATAGTATCATCTAAGTTTTCCGTTATCGATACCTTTTCTTCTAAGTCGTTTTTTATCTTAATTAATTCTGAAACATTACTTGCTACATGTTTTTGCAGCAAATTATGAATTATTTTTAGTTTCGCATCAACAGTTTCCAATCTGGCAGGATCTACTTCCAAGCCATCTTTCAGCGTGTTAACCTCGTTAAACACATCGTCCATTTCTATCAAACTACTATTAACTCTATTAAATAAGTCTTCATATTTAGAGGATAGCCCAGATAGTTTCTGAAATGTGTTTTTTAATGTCGTTAATGTAGACAAGACCCCAACTTCTTCTTCATTTAATAAGTGATGGGCTTCGTCTAATTTTTCTTTTATCCCCTCTACATTATTAAGGGTTTCGTATTCTTCTTCTAAAGTTTCTAACTCGCCATCAATGAGGTTAGCTTCAACCAATTCATTTAACAAAAACGAATTATAATCGTGTTCTTTAATGGCTTCTGCCTGAAACGTTAAAAGCTCCTTTAATTCTTTTTGAAGGCCTTTATATACCTTTAATTCCTCCTTATACCCTTGTAGGTTCTTGTCGTTATTTGCTAGGGCATCGATGACTTGAAACTGAAATTCATTGCTGGTAAGTTCCAAGGTTTGATGTTGTGAGTGAATATCTATTAAACGCTCACCCAACAACTGTAAACTGCTTAAATTAACAGGAGAATCGTTTACAAATGCTCTTGATTTTCCAGAAGGCAATATCTCTCTACGAATAATAGTCTGTGATTCGTAATCGAAATCTTCAGCTTTAAAAAGTGATTTTAATTTATAGTCTGAAATATCAAATGCTGCTTCTATAATACATTTACGTGTGGTATCTTTCAAGCTACTTAAATCTGCTCGTTTTCCAAGAATTAACGACAACCCGCCAAGCAATATAGATTTACCCGCTCCTGTTTCTCCTGTAATTATAGAAAAGCCATCATTAAAATTAACATGAAGCGTATCTATTAAAGCGTAATTTTTTATTGAGAGTGATGTTAACAATGTGCTATTATTCAGTGTTTAATTTCGGGAAATAAATATAGTGAAAGCCTTTTAAATATTGAGCAACTTAAAACTTAATCTTTTGCCATTTGCTATTATGCATTGGCGCTACTTTTTGAAGTGTTTCTTTTACACTCGCTATATTTACATTAGGCCCTTCGCTAAAGATTTGTTCAATCTCGTCTGCTTTGGCATCAAAAAAAGTACGTAGTAAAAAAGAGTTAGGTCTACGGCTGTTCATAGCTTTAAATTGCTGCAAAGAATTTGCAACATTCTGCTTTCCTGTTTTTGTATTCTCACTCATCATATCCAAACCTTCCCTATGGTAAGCATATAAAACATCTCTATATTCTTTAAAAGTTGCAGACAGCACATTATCTATAAGCGCAAATCTGCTTTGTAAGCCGTCCTCTAATTTCCAGCCTTTAAAACTACCTTGTTGCGAATAATTTGCAATGGTCTGTGCCTGTTTATAATATACCTCACCGCCTTTTCTGGAGAATGAATCTGCATCTAAAGCTAAAACCATATAAATATGGAATGCTAACATAGATACTAAATTAGATTCGAACTGGTTAGGATTGAAAATTAAATTCTGGAATTCTAAATATCTAAAATTAAAATCCTTATCGTTAAAATTATAGATTGGCGTACTAAAGGATGAGCCAAAAATAGGTCGTGATGATTGCACTTGAAGGGTTGCTTGAAATGCCTCGCCGCTATAATCGCTAACATTTATAATCATGCTGCAATCTATACGTTCTTGCGACTTAAATGTCTTTTTTGTCCATTTGGTATTATTAACAAACTCATTTAGCTGCTTTTCCAAAGTTTTAAAAATCGGGAAATTTTCGTTACCCGTTTGCTGTGCGTTTACAACAACATCGCAATTTAGCTCTTGAGAAAACCCTTTAATTCCCAAACAAAGTATTAAAACAACTAGAATGTTACGCATGTATCTGTTCTATAATTTTATTTATCAAATCTTTAGCAACCGCTGTTTTCGATTTCAGTTCAAAGGCTGTAATGGTTTCTTTATCATCAATAAAAGTAACTTTGTTAGTATCACTTTTAAAACCAGCCCCTTTATCATTTAACGAATTTAAAACAATTAAATTTAAATTTTTACTTTTTAATTTTCCTTTTGCATTTTCAAGCTCATCGTTCGTCTCTAATGCAAACCCAACTAAAAACTGATTTGTTTTAATAGCTCCTAAGGATGCTAAAATATCTTTTGTTTTTTCTAACTCTAATGTTAACGTTGGTTCCTTCTTTTTTATTTTTTGAGAGGCAACTTCTTTTGGTGTAAAATCGGCTACAGCTGCCGAAAGTATTGCTATATCTACATCTTGAAAATAAGTATGCACAGATTCGTACATATCTTGTGCACTAATAACGGGAACGACCTGTATTAGAGCATGCGAAACCTTTTGATGTGTTGGCCCGGTAACTAAAACAACCTCGGCACCAAGATTTGCTGCTGCTTTGGCTATTTCGAACCCCATTTTACCACTGGAATGGTTTCCTATAAAACGAACGGGGTCTATAGCTTCGTAAGTTGGCCCTGCTGTTATTAGTACTTTTTTTCCTTTTAAAGGTAGCTTGTCTAAAATATCATTTTCAATAAAAGCAACAATATCTTCTGGTTCTGCCATTCTACCTTCTCCTACCAAACCACTAGCCAATTCACCACTTGTGGCTGGTATCATGATATTTCCAAAATCTTTTAAAGCATTAAAAGACTTGGCAGTACTTGGGTGTTTATACATATCTAAATCCATGGCAGGAGCAAAATACACAGGGCATTTCGCCGATAAATATGTTGCTAACAACAAATTATCGCTAGCACCATTTACCATTTTAGAAAGTGTATTGGCCGTTGCTGGGGCAATTATAAAAATATCTGCCCATAGCCCGAGATCTACATGGCTATTCCATACAGCATTATCATCGTCTTCATTTGTAAAAGATGAATATACCGGATGTTTTGAGAGTGTTGATAAGGTTAAGGGTGTTATAAATTCTTTGGAAGAAGGCGTCATAACAACTTTTACGTTGGCGCCTGCTTTTATAAATAACCTTACTAATGAAGCAGTTTTATAAGCGGCAATACCAGCACTGATGCCTAATAGTATATTTTTGCCGCTTAATATTGACATTTTAAAAATTATTCCTGATCTGCGTCAGTATTTCTAAAGTAAATTTTATCTGTTAGCCATTCTTGAACAGCTAACGCATGAGGTTTTGGTAATTTTTCATAAAATTTAGAAACCTCAATTTGCTCTTTGTTTTCAAAGATTTCTTCAAGACTATCGTTGTAAGTTGCGAATTCTTCCAACTTATCAATAAGTTCTTTTTTAATCTCTGTGTTAATTTGCTCTGCACGTCTGGCAATGATAGAAATTGACTCGTAGATGTTCTCTGTTGGCTCGTCAATTTGATTTCTGTCGTACGTTACCGTATTAACTGGAGCATTGGTTTTTTTTAAATCCATTGTCATTGATATTTAACTTTTTGTGCTGTATTTTTTTAGTTCCTCTTCTAAGCTTTCACCCATAGCATGAGCTTCCTCTTTGTACTTAGAGTCTGTATATGATTTTTTAAAGCCTGTATAATATTCTTTCGCCGTTTCAAGACGGTTTTTTCTTAAATGTTCTATAACGCCATCAACATTCTTTTTATATTCCCTACTATTCATAGCCAATTGATAGGCAGAATCCAGTCTGTAAAACAAAGCGTCTTCACGCAATACAGACCCAGGGAATTCGAAAAGAAAATTATCAAACGATTTTATTGCAGCATTAAAATCTTTGGAATATCCTGGAGCTATATCTCCATATTGCTTTGCAATGCTAAATGCTTTCTTTTCCAGTTTGAAATCTAATTCCTTAACTAATTTATTAGCCTCGGGAAGATGTTCAGATTCTGGAAATAAATTTATAAACGATTGAAGTTTCTCTATTGCTTCTTTGGTCTCCGTTTGATCTTTACTATAAACAGGAGATAACATATAATAGCTTTTTGCGCTTAAAAAAGAAGCTTCTTCTAACTTTTCACTTTTTGGATAGCTGGATGTAAAACGCTCAAATTGATAACCCGCAACATAGTAATCTTTCATTTTGTAAAATGAATTTGAGTACAAAAACATTAGTTTTTCTGCTTGTGGCTTACCTCTATACTTAGGTACTATCTGTGCAAAAAGCCTGTTAGCCTTAGTATACTTACCTTCGTTATACAGTTCTTCTCCTACTTTAAACTTTGTAGCTATACTTTCAGATTTTAATGTTCTTTGATATTCGCTACAACTGCTAAAAACAGCAACTATTATTAATATGTAAAAAAGCTTCTTCATCTATTGTTTTTCTCCGTTTTAAAAAACAGTACACTATTTATTTAAAATTCCGAACAATATCGAAATCTTAAATATGCGTATTTCTTGTTTTTTCAAACAGAATGCAAAATTAAGTTATTAATATGGATTTTAAAAATATTATTTTGAAGCTAAAATAGTTGCTTAAAGCTTATAATTGTAAGGTTTAAGTATTATTTAACAATCCTAAAACGCATTTACAAAATCTCCAATCTTTTCCTTTAATTCACCAGATGCTGGTACTAAAGGTAATCTAACTGTATCTTGACATAAATTTAGCGCTTCGTAAACAGCTTTTATTCCAGCAGGATTGTTTTCTTCAAAAATATAACCAATAACATCCATTAGTTTATAATGCAGCTTATACGATTCTTTTGCATCTCCTTTCAAACCTAAACGTATCATTTCTGAAAAATCCTTAGGGAATGCTTGACCTATAACAGAAATCACTCCAGCACCTCCTGCTAAAGTTATTCCTAAAGCTAAATCATCATCACCCGAAATAATCAAAAACTCCTCTGGTTTGTTCTTTATTAACTCTAAATATTGAGATACATTGTTCCCTGCCTCTTTAACGGCTATAATATTTTCAAAATCGTTCGCTAATCTTATAGTAGTTTCCGGCTCAATATTTTTTGATGTTCTGCCTGGAACATTATACAAAATAACGTCTACCGGCGATGCTTCCGAAATAGCCTTAAAATGTTGATAAATCCCTTCTTGGGTTGGTTTACTATAATATGGAGACACAGATAAAATGGCATCTATGTTACTTAAATCTGTTGTTTTTATTTCTTCAATAATCGCTGCGGTATTGCTACCTCCTATGCCTAAAACCATAGGCAAACGACCATTATTAGTATCGGAAATGGTTTTTATTACCTCCTTTTTTTCTTGCTTAGTAAGCGTTACGCTTTCTCCTGTTGTACCACAAATTACAAGGTATTCTATGCCATTGTCAATATTGAAATTAACAATATTTGCCAAAGCATTATGGTCTACACTTAAATCTGATTTAAAAGGGGTGACCAAAGCAACTCCAGTTCCTAAAAACCTACTGTTCATTCTTAATTTTATTTAATATGGTTAAGTATTTTATTGTCTCTTCTTTAAATAAGTCAAAATCTTTTAGTTTCGTTTTAATGATAAGGTCGTTTATACGTTCATCGTCCTGTACAATACCAATTTTAAATTGGGCTTTAGACATGGCAGTAATTAACTTTAGCTCTAAAACATCTTCTTCATAGTAGCTAATTAACGCATCGTACTTTGTTTCTAAAAACAACTGTAATTCTGCATTTTTAATAGCACCATTCCAACCAAAGTCTTTAGGATTAAAACAAACATCCCAGGAGGTTAGCATCCCTTTATCGTTTTTGGAGAAAGCGATGATTTTTAATTTGTTATCGCGAATTTTTAAAAAATTGGCGAATTTTCTAAATAGTTCAAAATCATCAATCTCATCAATATTCAAAATAACACCTAAGCTTTCTATCTGCTTATCAGTAACATTTACTTGTCGTTCTGATAACAATTTGTTTAAGTGCTTTTCAATAGATTTTTCTTTAAAACCCTTTAAAATCATTTATCTTTATACTTTGCACAAAGGTAGCAAAAGTACACTCAAAATATCCGTTTAATATATGAGGTTAACACATTTATTTTTTTTGTTATATTTTTTTAGTCTTTTTAGTTGCAAACAGTCTAAATTAGAGCTAACTAAAATTGAAGGAAAGCAAATTCAAATCACAGATTCTTTACCCGCTGACTCAGAAATTGAAGCCTATATTAAGCCATTTAGAGATAACATTCAAAAAGATCTAGACAGCGTTTTAGCTTATTCTGCAGATACTTATTCTAAATCTGATGGCGACTTTAATACGGCTATTGGCAATTTTATGGCAGATGCTGTATACAATGAAGCCAATCCTATTTTTAAAAGCAGAACTGGTAAAGACATTGATATGGTACTTCTTAACCATGGTGGTATCCGGTCTATTCTATCTAAAGGAAATATAACAAAAAGAACGGCTTTCGAATTAATGCCTTTTGAAAACAGTATTGTTGTAGTGGCCCTAAAAGGCAACCAAGTAAATAATTTAACGCAGTATTTAAGTAGAAAAAGGAGAGCACACCCTATATCTAAGCTAAAATTAGTCATAAATAAGGATTACGACATCGTTGAAGCAAAAATAAAAGGTAAGGCGATTGAACCTGATAAAGTATATTATGTTGCCACCAACGACTACTTATATAATGGTGGTGATAGTATGACTTTTTTTAAAACAAACGACAGCCTTTATGTTTTAAACTACAAAATTAGAAATGCTTTAATTGATAATTTTAAAAAGGCAGATACTATTAGCCCTGTAATTGACGACAGGTTTATTCAAATAAAATAAAAAATGAAACGTAGAGATTTTATACAACAAGCGTCTGCAGGAACTACGCTTGTTACATTAGGTGGTTTAGGCTTACAATCTTTTACAACCTCGGCTGCTACAAAAAGAATTACGATACTACACACTAACGATGTGCATAGCCATATTGATGCTTTTGGACCTGAAGACGGTAGAAATGCGAACAAAGGCGGCGTTGCCAGACGAGCTAGTTTAATTGAAGCTGTTAGAAAAGAAAACCCGAATACACTTTTGTTGGATGCTGGCGATATTTTTCAGGGCACCCCTTATTTTAATTACTATGGAGGCGAATTGGAATTTAAACTAATGAGCAAATTAAAATACGATGCTGCTACTATAGGCAATCATGATTTCGATAATGGTATTGACGGCTTATTTGCACAGCTGGATCATGCCACATTCCAATTTGTTTCTGCTAATTACGATTTCTCTAATACTATTATGGATACGCATACAAAGCCATATAAAGTATTCAAAAAAGATGGACTTAAAATAGGAGTCTTTGGACTTGGAATTGAGTTAGGTGGTTTGGTTGATCCTTCCATGTATAAAGAAACCAAATACTTAGACCCGATTGAGATTTCTCAGGACATGTCCAGAATTTTAAAGACCGAAGAACACTGCGACTTAATCATTTGCTTATCGCATTTAGGATACAACTACAAAAATAATAGCAAAAAGATTAGTGATTTAAAATTGGCAAAAGCCACAAAGGATATCGATTTAATTATTGGCGGCCATACACATACATTTTTATCTAAACCTACCATTGTTAAAAATGTAGTAGGTAAAAACATGCTTGTTAACCAAGTGGGTTGTTATGGTATCAACCTGGGTAAAATTGATTTTTACTTCGATTCCAATAAAAATGTTTCAGCCAAAGGCACTTCGATAATAGTTTAAACCAAAATATTTTTAGAAGAAAACGTTTTTTCTTTTGCCCTTGTATTTTGGGGTATTCTATATTTATTCTCTGCCATAATATATCTGAACACAAAAAAGAGTCCAGTTACATAAAGTGCTCTATGCAACATTTCGAAACTCCAATGATATAAGTAGTAAAGATTAACATAGTTTAAAATTGAAGAAAAGGCTATTAACATTACAGCTATCAAAAATATTATAGACGGCTTTGTCTCTGTATTTAAATAAACACCAAAAGCGATAAAAGCCAATACAATTATAGATAGGTTTTTTAAACCAAACAAAAGTACTTCCGTATTGTCTGGAATAACCACTTTTAATATGCTATATAGCGTATACAAAAAGAATACATTTATTAAGAAAACGCCTAATAAATATACTCCTATTAGTTTATTAACTTCAAACAGTTTGAACTTTGGCGCTACAATAGCGATCAAATACAAATAGCTTAAAAAGTAAAGTATACTCGAAACTTTAACAAAGGTTTCTCCCGAAAAGAATGTTAAAGACAGATCTCCAAGGAAAGAAAATATTAAAAAGGAAATAAACATGACTCCCAAGGATCTATACTTTAAAAAATAGAATGTTAAAAATGCGGGAATATACAATCCCATGGCCGATTTTAATAATAAAGTATTTTGTGAAAATGCAACAAAAAAACTCAGGGCTATTAATACTAATAAAGTACAAACGAATACCTTATTAAAAGTTAGGTTAAACCAATTTTTCATGATTTTGACAGTTAGTAGGTTATTCCAAATATAAAAATATATTTCTATTTCAACGATAAAAACATGCTTTTTATCGATTTTCGGTTAAAAATTATCCGTTTGTCTATAAAATTGAATGAGCAACTGATAAGTATTTACAAAAAATGCGTCTAATTTTTTAGTTAACAAAAACCCACACAAAATGAAAAAGTATTTTCCACTTGCCCTAAGAGTTATTGTTGCCTTTATTTTAATACAAACATTGCGATTTAAGTTTACAGCTCACCCAGATAGCGTGCATATTTTTAGTCAAGTTGGATTAGAGCCTTACGGTAGAATAGGCATTGGTGTTTTAGAGCTTATTGCTGGTACTTTTTTACTTATTCCAAAAACCATATGGATGGGAGCCACACTTACCTTAGGAGTCATTGGAGGGGCTATCTTTATGCATTTAACACAACTTGGAATTGAAGTAAATAACGATGAAGGGTTGCTATTCGCTACAGCTATAGTTACGTTTGTTCTTTCTGCTGCAATCCTATATATTTATAAAAAAGATATTCCTTTTATAAAAACGGTATCATAGAATTTACTCTATCACCATATACTTTTCTTCTTCACTTAACTCATTTAACAATTGCGATTGTTGGTAAAAAAAGTAAAAGGCAGTAAGTGTTAGTGTTGTAGAAATAAAATTAAGCAAGCTTCTTTCCGTAATATAGAAGTATGCTACTTGCATGACTTCGGAAAATACAATACATAAAGCACCAATAAATAAATACAAAGATTTTTTATTATCTCTATAGAAATAATTTAACAGTGCTGACGATAGCAATAAAAGCATTACAATATTATAAGTCATTTCAAGAAAATATTCATCAAACTTTTCCAGATTAGGACTCAATATTAATTGCAACACATATACCAGATAAATATTTAATACAGTTAAAACAATTAAGTGTATCTTAAAATTTCTAAGTACATAAAAAAAGCTAAGCGATTTGCTAATTTTTATAAATAGGAATAAGTAAGCGAGTATAAATAATAAATTCCCTACAAAATAATCTACTTGATATAACTCATATTGCTTAATGTACGGTTCTGGAATATGACTAATTATTAGTCCTATTAAGTCTGAAACAGAATAGCATAAAATAAACAGAACAAAAAATACATTCTTCTTTTGAGCAAAAATTAAATAAGTGATAGCTATTAATGGTGTGATTACATAATCTAAACTATGAGCTAAAGTATCGTCTCCTCTAAATTCGAAAAAGGCGAACAACACATATACCAATAAGACAAAACCACCCAAGACTTTCGACTTGTACATAACAGCTACTTTAAGTTAATGCACAAATATAAATATTTTTTACAACTAACCACTAAAAATTTACATTTTATCGATAAAAAATTACGTTTTATCGATGATTTGTGCTTGTTATTGTATTTTTTGTAGGAATTCAAGTTCGCTTAACAAAGGGATTTCCAGCTTGGCAGCTTTCTCCTTTTTACTGGGCCCCATATTGCTTCCTGCAACTATATAACTTGTTTTAGATGAGATAGAACTGCTAACTTTTCCGCCATTATCTTCAATGAGTTTTTTAAGCTCATTTCTAGACACGGTTTCAAAAACGCCAGACACTACAACCACATCACCATCTAATATATTAGTTTGACCGATTAATTGTTCGGCAGACAGCTCTAATTGAACTCCAAATTTCTTTAACCTATTAATTATATGCAAATTTATTTCCGAATTAAAAAATATACTTACACTTTCTGCTATTTTAACTCCAATCTCGTCGACATTTACCAAGTCTTCCTGTGTTGCATCTGCAATAGCATCAATACTCTTATAATGCTTTGCCAATTTTTTAGCAACCGTTTCCCCTACATACCTGATACCTAAGGCAAACAGAACACGCTCAAAAGGAATGTTCTTAGACAGCTCTATACCTTGAATTAAATTATCGGCACTCTTTTCTGCCATGCGTTCTAAAGGAATCACTTCTTCTTTAGTTAATTCATATAAATCTGAATAATTAGAAATTAAGCCCTCCGTTACCAAAAGCGCCACAGTTTCACCTCCTAGGCCATCAATATCCATGGCTTTTCTAGATATAAAATGCTGGATTCTACCAATAATTTGTGGCTTACAGCCATTGTAATTCGGACAATAATGCTGAGCTTCCCCTTCTTGTCTTACAAGTTCTGTTTCGCACTCCGGACAATGGGTAATGTATTGAGTTGGTTCCGATAATTCATTTCGTTTACTTAAATCAACCCCAAGAATTTTTGGAATAATCTCTCCTCCCTTTTCCACATACACCTCATCTCCTACTCTTACATCCAACTTCTCTATTTGATCGGCATTATGCAGTGACGCACGTTTTACGGTTGTTCCTGCCAATTCAACAGGTTCGAGGTTAGCAACAGGTGTAATAGCTCCTGTACGTCCCACCTGATATGTAATGCTGTTTAATCTTGTTGAAGCTTGCTCTGCCTTAAACTTATAAGCCATAGCCCACCTTGGTGCTTTTGCCGTATACCCCAACTCTTCTTGCTGAAATAAATCGTTTACTTTTATAACAACACCATCTGTTTCATAGGGTAAATCATGGCGATTCATATTCCAATAATCCACAAATTCCAAAACCTCATCAATAGAATTAACAAGTTTTGCTGCATCAGGTACTTTAAAACCCCATGCCCTTGCTTTTTCTAAACTCTCTTGTTGTGTCTTAATATTTAAGTTTGTACCTGTTATATTATATAGAAAACATTCTAACGGTCGTTTGGCAACTTCAGCACTATCTTGTAGCTTTAAACTTCCCGAAGCCGTATTTCTGGGATTTCTATAAGGTTCCTCTCCTACTTCAATACGTTCCTCATTCATTTTATTAAAACCATCGAAAGGCAATATAATTTCGCCTCTAATATCAAATTTAGCAGGATAGTCACTACCTTTTAACTGCAACGGTACAGATTTTATGGTCTTAATGTTTGCCGTAACATTGTCTCCCTGAAACCCATCGCCGCGGGTAACCGCTTTTACCAAGTTACCATTCTCATAAGTTAAACTAATAGAGGCGCCATCATACTTTAATTCACAAATATATTGAATATCGCCATCTACCAGTTTTTTAATTCGTGTTTCCCAATCCTCCAAATCCTCTTTTGAATAGGAGTTGTCTAAAGAATACATACGATACTCATGCTGTATCGTTTCAAAGTTCTTGGTAACAGTTCCTCCTACACGCTGTGTTGGTGAATTAGCATCAAAATATTCTGGGTATTTTGCTTCAAGTTCCTGAAGCTCTTTAAGTTTTATATCGAATTCGTAATCAGAGATGGTAGCATTGTCTAATACGTAGTAGTTATAATTATGCTCACGTAACTCCTCTCTTAGAGCCTCAATTAATTCCTTATTGTTCATTTATAAAGATCATTCTAACTTTAATATTTTCAACATACCAAAATGTATATCAAAAAATCATCGCCTAAGATAGTTTTTATTGGTTACTTATCAAGCATATTAGCCCCTTAAAATCTAAAAATAGTTAGATTAAAAATTAAACAGACAACAAAATAAAGACTCTTCACCTTAATTATAAAACTTGAACAGCAAAATGCAACAAATGTTTCAAGTTTTGATTAATTACTTTTATACCTCCCCTTTTTAAAGACATAGTTTTATATGCAACTTTTACACTAAATCGTTTAAAATGAAATACCCTTATTTTTATATAGTATTATCTATTATTATGTTTAATTGTCAACCCAAAGAAGATATTCCCAAAAAAATCACTCTACACGAAAATTGGAGTTTCAAAAATACCACAGACACAACCTGGTTAAATGCCAAAGTTCCTGGAGATGCTCATTCAGATTTATTTAGCCATAAACTTATAGAAGATCCTTTTGTTAAGGACAATGAATTTAAACTACAATGGATTTCTGAAAAAGATTGGGAATACAAAACAACATTCACTTTAGACGAAAAAACACTTCAAAAAAAACATCTGGATTTACATTTTGAAGGATTAGACACCTACGCTTCAGTCTATGTAAACGACAGCCTAATACTTAATACGAATAACGCTTTTAGAAAGTGGGAAGTAAACGTTAAACCTTTTTTAAAACTAGAAAACCATTTAAAAATAGTTTTTGAAAACACCACAACATCAGAAAATAAGGAAAAAGCTAAACTACCATATGAACTCCCAGCTGGAAATAGAATTTTTACAAGAAAGGCACAATTTCAATATGGCTGGGACTGGGGGCCCATTTTCAACACATCCGGAATATGGCGTCCTATATATCTAAAAGCCTGGAATGACTTAAAAATTAAAGATGTATTTGTACAACAAAACCATTTAAATGACTCCATAGCCTCACTTACCGCTAACATCGAGTATAAATATGAAGCCGAAGAAAACCTATTAATTGATATTTATGTAAATAACAAATTAAATAAAACCTACAATACACAAGACACATCGGTATTTACGTTCGAAATCAATAACCCAAAACGCTGGTGGACACACAACCTGGGTGAACCCTACTTATACGATCTAAAATTTGTATTAAGAAACAAGGGGAAGATATTAGATGCTTACTCGCTAAAAAAAGGACTGAGAACTATTGATTTAATTGCAGAAAAAGACAGTATCGGGCAATCGTTCTATTTTAAACTAAACGATGTTCCTGTGTTTATGAAGGGTGCCAATTACATCCCACAAAACAGTTTTCAGAACCAAGTAACGGACGCACATTATAATACGTTACTAAACTCTGTTACTGAAGCCAATATGAACATGCTTCGCATTTGGGGAGGCGGCATTTATGAAAATGATATTTTTTACGATTTATGCGATGAAAAAGGGGTTCTGGTTTGGCAGGATTTTATGTTTGCTTGTGCCATGTATCCCGGCGACAAAGACTTTTTAAACAACGTAAAGCAAGAAGCCATAGACAATATTATTCGATTGCGCAACCATGCATCTATAGCACTTTGGTGCGGTAATAACGAAAATGATGAAGCTTGGCATAATTGGGGTTGGCAAGAAGACAGGTCCGAGTCTGAAAAAGAAGAAATTTGGAGTAATTACCTAAAAGTTTTTGATGATATACTACCAAGTGCAGTCAATCAGTTTTCAGATAAAACGCCATATTGGGCAAGCTCTCCACTTCACGGACGGAGCCATCCTAAATTCTTAAAAGAAGGTGATGCCCACGATTGGTGGATTTGGCATAATGCTTACCCTTTCGAGCATCTCGAAGATAATGTGCCTCGATTTATGAGCGAATTTGGTTTTCAATCATTTCCTAGCTATGAAGCCATTAAATATGCTACACAAAAAGACAGTATAGATATAAGTTCTGATGCTTTTGCCACACACCAAAAACACCCTAGAGGCTTTAAGCTGATTAAAGAATACATGGAACGAGATTTCCCCATACCTACAAACGACGAGGATTATGTTTACATGAGTCAAGTGCTGCAAGCTTACGGAATGACCAAAGGATTTGAAGCCCAGCGAAGAGCCATGCCTTATAATATGGGAACCTTGTACTGGCAACTAAACGATTGCTGGCCGGTTGCTTCCTGGTCAAGCTTAGACAACTTCGGAAACTGGAAAGCATTACACTACAGAACCAAAAAGTCTTTCGAAGATGTTTTAATTTCTTCAAGACTAAAAAATGATACCATTAAAACTTTTGTAATAAACGACAAGCTTAAAGAGATTCAAGGCAAATTAGACCTAAAACTAATAGATTTTAGTGGCAACACCGTCTGGTCTGATAGCTTAACTATTACAGCCAAAGCCAACACTAGTGAAAAATTCTATAATCTTCCGTTAAAAGATATAGATATTACTAAAACCGCTCTAGTTGCCAATTTTAACGAATCGTCTTCCATATACTATTTAACGAAACCTAAGGATTTAAGGCTATTACAAGGTGATATTGACAAAAAGGTAATCAAAACCGAATCTGGTTTCAGTATAGAATTATCTTCTAAAGTTTTACAAAAAGATGTATTCTTATTTACTAACGAAAAAGGGTTTTTTAATGATAACTTTTTTGATCTTCTACCTCATGAAACTAAAGTGGTGACATTTAAAACAGAATCGCAATCAATTGATGACCTTGATATAAAAACATTAAATCATTTTATTGAATAAAAAAGAATAAGCTTAACAGGAAATTTAAAAAGTTGGACACTAATTTCACGAATTTACACGAATGATTGTTGTTTACGAAGATATGATAGAATTAAATCGACCTGAATTTAAGTACAGGCTGAAAGTATAATTCGTGTAAATTCGTGAAATTAGTGAAATTAGTGTCTACTTTTCATGAGTTCTTGCAAGCAAGCACTATGACTTATCAAACTAAAAGATTCGTTTGTATTACGAGTATAGTAAACAAAAAAAACAGAAGACGCTCAATTTGATATTATTTGTGCATTCGTGGCTTAGAATGCTTTGCTCTGCAAGTTTTCAAAATAGAGTTTCACTAATCAAACAAAAGCCTTTATCATTCTATCTTTCTTAAAAATATCTTGCTTTAATTGTATATTGTTAAAGCCATTGTCCTTAAGCAACCGAATCATATTGCGGCCTAAATACTCGTTGATTTCAAAAAACAACAATCCGTTTTCCTTTAAATTATCCAACGCAAAATACGTAATAGCCTCATAAAACTTCAGAGGGTTTTCGTCCTTTACAAACAATGCCAAATGCGGTTCGTTGTTTACAACATTAGGCCTCATCATTTTCTTTTCTCGCTCTCTAATATAAGGTGGGTTAGATACAATAACATCAAATTTCAAGTTCTTAAAACCTGCATCAACAAGCTCTTTATCTAGAATATCCGATTCAACAAAAGCAACCTCAACATCATTCAATTCTGCATTTGTTTTTGCCACTTTAAGTGCTTCTTTGCTAACATCTAAAGCATATACCTTTGCATTTGGCAAGCTCTTAGCCAAGGAAATAGCGATGCACCCGCTTCCCGTACCAATATCCAATATATTTAGCTGTTGTTGTTTTTCTTTTTTTTGCCTGGAAACAATCCAATCTACAAGCTCTTCCGTTTCCGGTCTGGGAATCAATACATGATTATTAACCTTAAAGGACAAACCATAAAAATCAGTACTCCCTAAAATATATTGAATGGGCTGTTCTTCTTTCAACAATTCCAAAGCTTCTAAAATAGTATCCGTTTTGCCAGCTTTATAACCAGGCTGCAAAGCCAATTGCATTCTGGTTAAGCCATAATACGCCTCTATTAACAGAAAAAAGAAGCTATCTGTCTCCTCTTTCCCATAAATAAGATCCAATTCCTTATGGAATACCCCCTGAATTTCTTTTAAAATCATAAATCTTTAATCATCCAAACACCACACGAATAATGTCCGGTATTTCCCAAAGCACCTTCTATATGCTTAAACCCATAGCTTTCATAAATATGAATAGCCGCTTTAAGTTGCGGGGCAGATTCTAAATAACACTGTTTATAACCTAACGTTTTAGCAGATTGTAAACACTTTTCGAATAATAATTTACCATAACCCTTACCTCTTACCTCTGGAGAAAAATACATTTTTTGAATTTCACAGACATCGGCTTCAAAATCTTTTAAAGGCTTAACACCTCCACCGCCTAAAATCGTTCCATTGCTGTCAACAACATAATAAACATCTTTACTATTTTGATAAGACTCAAACATTCTAGGGGTCTCCTCATCAGAATACGCCGTACCCTCCAAAGGTATTTTAAACTCATAAAAACAATTTCTTATAACCTGCTCTAATTGTTCATTATCTTCAGGCTGAATTTCTCGTATAACTATAGTATCTTTACTCACTTTAAAAAGGCATGTTTTTTTATGTTAGTGAAGATACTTAAATCTAAAAAAATCAGAATAAGGAATATTATTATTTTATCAACAATATTGCTAGCGTTCACGGGCTGCAAAGTTAGTGAAAAACCAGAGTTTTCGCATATTGAAAACGTTAAGATTCTAGAATCCACATCAAAACACATCACATTTACCGCCGAAGCTTTCTTTAAAAATCCAAATGATATTGGCGGCGAATTAAAAACAGACGAAATAAAAGTATTGGTTAACGATAACGAAATGGCAACAGTATCGACCAAAAGCTTTAAAGTACCCGCAAAAAAAGAATTTTCAATTCCGCTTAAGGCAAGTATCCCTACTGATAGAATTTTTAGCAACAAAAATCTCGGCGGATTACTTGGGAGTCTACTCAACCAAAAAATAAAAGTGCAATATAAAGGCGACATTATATATAAGGCTTTAGGCTTTTCATATACTTATAATATTGACAAGATCGAAACCGTGAAAATTAAATTATAACACGTTGACTAAACACGAAACATACATAAAACGTTGTATCGAAATTGCAAAAAACGGTTTGGGAACCACAAGACCAAATCCTATGGTTGGCAGTGTTATTGTATATAAAGACAAAATTATAAGCGAAGGCTACACCAGTCCTTATGGTGGCAATCATGCAGAAGTTAACGCTATAAATGCCGTTACAAACAAAGCTTTACTAAAAGAAGCTACTATTTATGTTACTCTGGAACCCTGCTCACATTACGGAAAAACACCGCCCTGCAGCGACCTTATCATCAAGCACAAAATACCCAACGTTGTTATTGGCTGTATAGACGACAACGCCATGGTAGCCGGTAAAGGCATAAAAAAGCTCCAGGAAGCCGGTTGCAATGTTACTGTTGGCGTTTTAGAAACTGAATGCAAAGCGCACCATAAACGATTTTTCACATTCCATAATAAAAAACGGCCTTATATTATTTTAAAATGGGCAGAAACTAGCGATGGCTTTATAGCTCCAAAAAGTAAGGATGAACAAAAACCAGTTTGGATTTCCTCTACAACATCAAGGCAATTAGTCCATAAATGGCGCTCGGAAGAACAAGCCATTTTAGTAGGAACCAATACCGTTTTACAAGACAACCCTAGTTTAACTGTAAGAGACTGGAAAGGCAACCATCCCATTCGAATTGTTTTGGACAAAGACCTAAAACTCCCAGTAACATATTCTGTTTTCAACGAGGAAGCCAAAACAATTACTATAAGCGAAAACACGATCGATTACCACAAACCTGTGGCTCAGCAAATATGTGATGCTCTTTATAAGGAAGACATTAACTCTATAATTATTGAAGGCGGACAAAAAACGATACAAACATTTATAGATGAAAATCTTTGGGACGAAGCAAGAATCTTTATCGGTCAGGCTAAATTTAATGAAGGCGTAAACGCCCCTAAATTTGTAGGCAAATTAGTTTCTGAAGAAAAAATCATGACAGACACCCTCAAATTTTATAAAAATGATTAAAACTATTATTTTCGATTTCGGAAATGTATTCATCAATTTAGACATCGAAGGCCATATACAAAATGCGCTTAAAGCTTTTAAAATTGAATCGTTTCCAGAGGAAATGATTGCTTTTAATGATTTTTATGAACAAGGACTCATTTCAACTAATGAATTTCTTGAGTTTTATACCGAAAACTTTCCAAAACTCTCAAATGATGAAATAATAGACATTTGGAATTTTATGCTAAAAGATTTTCCTGAGAATCGTTTAGATTTTTTAAAACAGCTTAAATCAGATTCAAAATACAAGCTTATATTGCTAAGCAATACAAATGAACTTCATATTGATTGGATAAAAAAACATGTCCCTTTTTATGAAGCTTTTAAAAATTGCTTTGATGTATTCTATTTATCTCATGAAATTCATTTACGAAAACCAAATCGTGATATTTATGAATTTGTGTTGAACGAAAATAAACTAAATGCAAACGAATGCCTCTTTATTGACGATAATACAGACAATACTAACACCGCAAAAGAACTAGGTATTAATGCTTGGAATATCATCCCTAAAACGGACGACATCACAAACTTATTTACCGTAAAAAAAGACTTGTTTTAATACAACCTAAAAAGCATTTCATAATTGCTAGAAACAAAATAACGTATAATCTTTTCAATTAAAACCAATATTAAACAGGTTATGCTCCCTTCCTACCAACAGCTACGATCTACCCACAAATATGGTTGCTTAAATAATAATTCTAAAAAGATAGACAGTAATTTCACGAATTATCACAGATGGTTCTAAACATAGATTATTTACAAATAAGTAATATATGTTTACTTATTGATAAATTAAAGTGCAGGAATATAATAGAATTAAATCGGGTTTGGATTGTAAAAACAGACTGAAAGTCTGATTCGTGATTGTGAAGAGTATATAGGGCTATCCACTATATTGAGGTTTTATTCGTGTAAATCTGTGTAATTCGTGGCTTGATGAAAAAGATGTGGGTACACCATAGCTACCAACAGACAGGCTTTGCAATTACAGAAAACATCATACTTATCTATATGTTTAAAACCTTCTTCGATATATAATTGTAAAAAGCAATACTTTACTATTTTTGTCTAAATGAATTCTACAAAAGATACTTATAAAACCATCCTAAAAGCTTCTGAAGAAATACTCTTTAAGGACAGAAATAGTAAGTTTTATGGTTACGCATTTCCGGTTTTAAACGAAGATGATGTAAAAATTCACATAGAATCATTAAAAAAGAAACACCATTCTGCAAGGCACTGGTGCTACGCCTACCAGCTAGGTACAGAAACCATATCTTATCGCGCTAATGACGACGGCGAGCCCAGTAATTCTGCAGGTATGCCAATTTACGGGCAAATACAATCTTTTAATGTCACCAATGTTTTAATTGTTGTAGTCCGCTACTTTGGCGGCGTAAAATTAGGTGTAGGAGGTTTAATAAACGCCTACAAAACTGCTGCACAAATGGCTTTAGAGCAAGCCAATATTTTAGAAAAAACTATAAATATAGATTACCTTATTTCGTGCGATTATATAAACATGAACAAGGTCATGCGTATTATTAAAGAGAAAAACCTAAATATTACCAATCAAATATTGGAAATGGATTGTAAAATCACCATTTCTGTAAGAAAAAACGAGGCTGCATTAGTTTTCGAAACTTTTGATCGTTTATTCGAAATCGACATTAAAAAAATTTAATTTTCTAAGGCATCTAAAAAATATTGGGGTGCCCGTATGGGTCGGTTTGTTTTCATATCTATAAACACTAAAGTGGTACTGGCTTTTGTAAGAATTTCTCCCCGACTGTTAGTGATTTCGTACTCAAATTCTATCTTAGCAGTAGGACTTTTTTTCAGTTGAGTTTTTACATTAATTACATCATCATAACCAGTTGGTTTTTTATAATTTATATTTAAGGAAACAACAGGTAACATAATACCGTTTTCCTCCATTTGCTTATAAGAAATTCCTAGTTTACGTAACCATTCTATCCTTCCCATTTCAAGGTATAATGCGTAATTACCATGATACACCACTCCCATTTGGTCAGTTTCACCGTATCTCACTCTTATTTGTATTTCGTCGATTTTCATAGGGATTATTAAATATTTTTTCGTAGCTTCGGCGAGAGCTTAAACATGGGGAAAAAATTCTAGAAATTCAATAGAGAATCATTTTTTTTTTAAGAATTTTGTTCACATATTTGCCGTAAGTAAATTGGGACGGGGAAAACACAATTTCTCTTTTATTAAAACTAACAAAAAACAACTAAACTAAACTAATGAGTATAACTGCGCAATCGGTATGGGATAATTGTCTAGAATTCATAAAAGATAACATTCAGCCGCAAGCATATAAAACCTGGTTTGAGCCTATAAAAGCAGTTAAACTTACAGATAACGCATTGAGTGTTCAAGTTCCTAGTAAATTCTTTTACGAATGGCTTGAAGAACACTATGTAAAAATCCTAAAAGTATCTCTCACAAAAGAATTAGGTGAAAAAGCCAAACTTGTTTACATTATTAAAATGGAAAACACGTATGGTAACAAGCAGCCTTTTACCGAAAAAATTCCAAGTTCAAACAGAACCTCGGTAAAATCTCAAGATGTTGATATTCCTTTAAACAATAAAAGCCCTGAATTAAGAAATCCATTTGTTATTCCAGGTATTAGAAATGTTAAGATTGAATCTCAACTAAATCCTAATTATAGTTTCGAAAACTTTTTGGAAGGCGACTCAAATCGTTTAGCGCGTAGCGCCGGATTAGCTGTTTCTGCTAAACCTGGTGGAACATCCTTTAATCCGCTTTTGGTTTTTGGAGGTGTTGGTCTGGGTAAAACACATCTAGCACATGCTATTGGTGTTGATATAAAAGATAAATATCCAGAAAAAACCGTTTTATATATTTCTGCTGAAAAGTTCACGCAACAATATATAGATGCTGTTAAGAAAAATAATAGAAATGATTTTATTCATTTCTATCAAATAATAGATGTATTAATTATTGATGATGTTCAATTTTTCTCTGGAAAAACAGGAACTCAGGATGTTTTCTTCCACATCTTTAACCACCTGCATCAAAATGGCAAACAAGTTATTTTAACTAGTGACAAGGCTCCTGTTGATATGCAGGATATTGAACAACGCTTATTATCTCGTTTTAAATGGGGACTTTCTGCCGAATTACAAACACCAGATTTCGAAACCAGAGTATCTATACTTAAAAATAAGTTGTATCGCGATGGTGTTGAAATGCCAGAGGAGATTGTTGAATACGTAGCGAAAAACATTAAAACTAATGTTAGAGAATTAGAAGGTGCTATCATTTCATTAATTGCTCAGTCATCTTTCAACAAAAAAGAAATCACTATCGACTTAGCGAGAATTATAGTTGAGAAGTTTGTTAAGAATACGAAACGTGAAGTTTCGATAGATTACATACAAAAAGTAGTATCAGATTACTTCCAAATGGATATCGATACGTTGCAATCTAAAACAAGAAAGCGTCATATTGTTCAGGCACGTCAACTGGCTATGTTTTTTGCAAAAAAATTCACCAAAGCTTCATTGGCAAGTATTGGTTCGCAAATAGGAAAACGAGATCACGCCACTGTTTTGCATGCTTGTAAGACAGTAGACAATTTATCTTCAACAGATAAGCAGTTTAGAAAATATGTTGAGGACATCACTAAAAAACTTTCCGTTTAAAACACTTTAAAAATGACTAAAATTCTGATGGTATGTCTGGGAAACATTTGTCGTTCTCCCTTGGCCGAAGGTATTTTAAGATCTAAACTCTCAGACGATTCTTTTGAAATAGATTCTGCCGGCACTGCAAGTTACCACATAGGAAGCTCGCCCGACAGCCGATCTGTAGCTGTAGCCAGAAAATATGGATTGAATATTTCTAATTTAAGAGGACGTCAATTCAAAACTTCAGATTTTGATTCGTTCGATTTAATTTATGTTATGGACGAATCCAACTTTAACAATGTGATTTCATTAGCAAGAAATGATGAAGATGCTGCCAAAGTGAAATTTATTTTAAACGAAATTTATCCAAATCAAAATTACGATGTTCCAGATCCATATTATGGTGGCGATGATGGATTCGAAAATGTTTATAAAATGCTAGACGAGGCTTGCGACCAGATTGCAAAAACCTTATCTTAAAGAAATCAGGCTATGAATACAGCTAAAGGAAAGTTATACTTAATCCCAACAACATTAGGAGATAACGATCCGCTCGAAGTTTTACCTATTACGGTTAAACAGGTTATTGAAAAAACGGACACTTTTATTGTAGAAAACGAAAAAACCGCCAGACGGTTTATAAAAAAGATCACTCCAAACAAATCGCAACCATCCTTAAACATGTTTCATTTAAACAAGTTTACCGATGCAAGTGAATTACCAGAGTTTTTAACCCCTTGCTTAAATGGTACTGATGTCGGGCTTTTGTCTGAAGCCGGATGCCCTGGTGTTGCAGACCCTGGAGCTGATATTGTAAAATTAGCCCATCAAAAAAATATTAAAGTAGTGCCTTTAGTAGGACCTTCATCCATTTTAATGGCCATAATGAGCTCTGGTATGAATGGGCAAAGCTTTGCGTTTAATGGCTATTTACCCATAGATAAAGGAGAACGAAAAAGTGAGATAAAGCGATTGGAGCGTCTGTCTTTCGAACGCAATCAGTCTCAATTGTTTATTGAAACACCATATAGAAACAATAAAATGCTGGAAGATCTGTGCCAAACCTTGGAGAAAAATACCGAGATATCTGTAGCATGTGATATTACGCTAAGCACAGAATTTATAAAAACGCAAGTTGCAAGTGCATGGAAAAAAAATATTGTAGACCTACATAAGAGACCTACAATATTTATTATTCATAAGCGCTAGATTTTCGTTACTGTAAAATACCAGTTACGATTAAATAGCCTTTGCTTCTTTATTTGGTTTTACATAAGAAGTATCGTATCCCGAAAAACGTTTCATATAATGATGCACAGTAGTTCCATAACCATCTGCAAAATTATCTAAACCGTAACTTCTTAAGTATTTCTTTACATTACCTGGACCTGCTAAGTGAGCTGCAGCTAAAATACCAGACTCTGTAATAATGATACCATTAATTCGTTTTCCAACAAAATTCTTGATATCCCGTCTTAAGATCCATTTATTACGCTCTGCGTTCGCCACAAAAGCACGCTCTTGAAGCCTTGGATCCTTTAAAAATTTAGTAGCATTTCTAATTCCGATCATTCTTAAGGTTTCTTTCCCAAATTGGTATTTACCTAAATAACCAAATGTATTTACTGAAAAGTAATTACCTCCAGATTCCTTAAAAGCTAACGCTTCTTTAAATCCAACAAACGACTTACCTAAGTAAGGAGAGAATAACATTTCGGACTCATTAGAAGCCAGCAAATCGGCATTTCCACCTTCATCATTACTTACAGTGTAGTTTAAATCCATACCCTTAGTAGAATATTTACTAAAATCTACCGCTTCATTGGATGAAAACGACACATACATTATAACACATATTGTAAGCGTGAGAGTAACAAAACTTGCAATATTCTTAACCATAATTTTAAATTTTTTCAGCATGTTTTATAAGCAAAACACCCCTTCAAATTTCAGCGTGCAAAATTAGGCTTTTTTTTAATTATTTCAAAATTAATCGATTATATGCATTTTTTAGTTGTAGAATAGATGAAATGCACACTTATTTTTATTGATTTCTAATGTAGGGAATGGTATTTTTACCATATCAAAAACGCTAAAAACAGATCTCAAAAACCTTGACTTTGTCCTAATAGCATTCAAATTTACATCAAAACTTAAATAGTATTGTCGCACCCTCTGATTATTTGTTAACACTTGATTGTCAATAACTTTACCGCCATCAAGCATACCATCGGCTCCATAACCAATAGCAACATTTAACCATTTAGGAATATTACTTTCTTTAAAAAAAGAGTGTAAATTAATACTTAACCAATAGGTCTGTCCGTTGTAATCCTTTAAAACTTGCTCCAAAAAGTTTTCCCCAAGCTTATCTGGACTAAGATTGGCATATTTTGTTTGATGAAAAGAGTACTTTAAAGCAATTCTCTGCTCATTCCACAATAATTCTTGCCCAATATAGAGACCTGTTCCTGCTGCATTGGCTGCAATATCTCCCCATGAAAATCCCCATTCTTTTGAATAACCGTCCAATACTTCTACAGCGGTTAAAAATCCAAAACCTAAAGTTCCTCCATAGAGCAATTGACCATTTTTATCTACGCCACTCCAATTTAATAATTGCGCACCGAACTTTCCCATTTGGTATGATGTAAACACATGACCCGCTTTATCCATTTGAAGCCAATCGTTATTATCATTAACAGTATGGAACTTCGATCTATCGAAATCAGCATACCAAAGTTGATTTAACCCAACTAAAGTTAAACCAGCTAAAGAAGCTTCTGTTATAAAAACGGCATTTCTTCTGGGCTTATTAAGTGTATCACTGGGCGTTAAAAATGCTTCAAACCCCGATTGCGAATAAGAAAGTGATGATAATAAGGTAAAAAAGAGAATATATTTTACAAAAGAATGTCCCACTACCTAGTTATGCCTTGAGATGATAAATAGCGGTGATACGCTCTAGCGTTTGCATTATGTTGCGCCAAAGTTTTGGCAAACTTATGGAACCCTAAACGCTTAGCATCTGCAGCAAAATATAAGTATTTGTGCTTTTCGTAATTCAAAACGGCATCAATTGCAGATATATCCGGCATAGCAATTAAACCAGGTGGTAATCCAGAATACATATAGGTATTGTATGGAGAGTCAATCTCCATATGAACATTCAGTACACGTTTAATTATGGTGTTTTTATATTCTGGCAATTTATAAGCTGCAAACTTAAGCGTAGGATCTGCCTGTAATGGCATACCTATTTTCAACCTATTTAAGTAAACACCGGCTATTCTAGGTTGTTCTGCTGCCTGCTTGGATTCTTCATGAACAATAGAAGCTAATGCTATAACCTCATCTTGAGATAAATCTATTGCCTTTGCCTTACTTTTTCGCGAATCGTTCCAAAACCTATTATACTCCTTAAGCATTCGGCTCCTAAACGTTTCTGCCGAAGTATTCCAAAAAAGCTCATAACTATTAGGCAAATACATCCCTAAAACGGTTGCTTCCTTAAAACCATTCGTAGTTAAAAAGGTAGAATCTTTCATGGTCTTAAGCAAGGATATACTATCTGCTTCAATCTGCCCGGCAATACGACCTGCAAGCTTTTCAAGAGTCTCCTGATTATTAAAAGAGACTTTAATCGGTATATTCTTGCTACGAATAGAGTTAATAATGTCATTATTGCTCATTCCTTTCTTTATAGGAAACTTGCCTGCTTTAATATTTGTAGTATACTTTTTTTGTTCGGCTAAATCATCAAAAGAATCAATATCATCTAATAATGGTTCTAACTGACTTCTTACATCCTCGTATGCTGCCTTAGTAGGTATAAAAACATAAGCCGTTTCGTTGTTAAACGCTGTGTTTGGCTTAAGCATGGCTTTATACACAAAATTTGCAAAAAAAGCAGCAACTACTAATCCAATAGCCACAATAGCTATAAGTATCTTTTTTATATACATTTAATTATTTATAAGCTGAAATAAATATTCATTTTTATAAGAACCGTTAACTCGGATCCAATCTTTTTTAAGTCCAATCCTTTTAAAACCTTGATTTGTAAAAAGCTTAATACTGGCATCGTTTTCTTCAGAAATATTACAATACAATTGGTGTAATCCCAAATGCACGAAACTATACTCCGTTAAGAGCTTAAGCGCTTCTTTACCGTACCCTTTTCCTCTGTTATTAGTCTCTTTTACCAAAATACCAACACCTGCTCTGCCATTCTTAAAATCGAAATCGAATAAATCGATCATTCCCAAAGGTTCTTCTTTATAACTCGAAATAACCAATCGTAATTGTTTAACTTCAAAAATATCTTTATGAGCTTGTTCTAAATACTGTTTTATCAAGTATTTTGAATATGGTGTCATAGTATTACTAATTTCCCATACCATTTCATCGTTTTCAATCGTGTGAATAAACTCCAGATCCTCAGGCTCTAATGCTCGTAAGTATATATTTTCGCCTTTTAAAGTAATCATATCGTGCCTTCAAAAACAAATTTAGCAGGCCCAATTAACCATACATTTTTATATAAACCATCCTCAACATCAAAAGATACCTGTAATTCTCCTCCTGGTACTTGTAGTGTTATAAGATTATCTCCCACTTCATTTATAGCATGCATTGCCAAAGCCACAGCAGTAGCACCTGTACCACAAGATAACGTTTCATCTTCTACTCCCCGCTCGTAGGTTCTAACTGCAAAAGTCTGGTCGTTTATCTTTTTAACAAAATTCACATTACTACCTGCTTCATTATATGGTGAACCATACCTTATTTTAGCTCCTTCGGTTTTTATATCAAATGCTTCTATCTTGTCTTCAAACTGTACATGATGTGGCGACCCAGTATCTAAAAAAACATGGTTTTCGTGCTTTTCAACAGTATCAACATCTACCATTTGTAGTTTAACAATATTTCCTTCAATAGTTGCATGATGCAGGCCATCTATAGCCTCAAAAACGGCCTTTTTGTCAATAACCCCTAATTGTTTAGCGAATGCTACCAGGCAACGTCCGCCATTGCCACACATAGAGCTTTCATTTCCATCAGCATTATAATAAACCATTTTAAAATCTAAATCATTATGGTTTTCCAATAGAATAAGCCCGTCTGCCCCTATGCCAAAACGTCTGTCGCACAATGACGCCACTAGTTTGGTATTATTTTTGTCGAAAACTTGTTGACGATTATCAATCATCACAAAATCGTTTCCTGTACCCTGATATTTATAAAAAGTCTGTTGCATAATAAAGCACAAAGATATAAATAATATGGCGTATTTTCGATTGTTAAACAGGCGTTAAAATAGGCGTTAAAAATCGTTAAAATAAGGTTGGTGATTCAATAAATATTTAATTTTAATCGTTAACAAATTTGATATATAATAGATTAAACAGAAATTTATGAAGAAGATTTTATCATTAGTACTAGTTTCGGCATTAGGGGGTGCTTTAACCCTTGGTGCTTATAAACTCTTTTTAGAAAAAGAAAATAAAGTTGTTGTTGCACCTGCAGAAACGACTCCTGCTTTTCTACCAACAGCCAATACTGCAAGCAAGTTATACAACTTGAATGAGGCGCCCGATTTTACCGTGGCTGCCGAAAATACCGTAAATGCAGTGGTACACGTAAAAAATGTGACACTTAGCTCGGGCCAATTAACTTTTGAAGACTTCTTTTTGGGAAGACGTCCACAACGCGCGCAATTAGGAACTGGTTCTGGTGTTATAATAAATGCTGATGGATACATTATAACCAACAATCATGTAATAAAAAATGCGCACGAGTTATCGGTAACATTAAATAAAAATTCAACTTATAAAGCCAATTTAATAGGTGCAGACCCGAAAACAGACATAGCGCTTTTAAAAATTGATGCAGAAGAAGATTTACCTTTTGTAACATTCGGAAACTCCGATGATGCTAAGATTGGCGAATGGGTACTCGCCGTTGGCAATCCTTTTAACTTAACCTCTACCGTTACCGCTGGTATTATTAGTGCTAAAGCCAGAGATTTAGAGGGTAAAAGCTTACAATCATTTATTCAAACCGATGCAGCTGTAAACCCAGGAAATTCGGGTGGAGCCCTTGTAAACACAAATGGCGAGCTCATTGGCATTAACACAGCTATTTCTTCTCAAACAGGATCTTACATTGGATATTCGTTTGCAGTACCAAGTAATATTGCCCGTAAGGTTATTGAAGATATTATGGAATATGGTAATGTGCAGAATGGTATGTTGGGTATAAAAGGAGGCACTTTTAACAGTGAAATAGCCAAAGAAGTTGGCGTAAACTATACAAAAGGTGTTTATGTGAGTGAAGTGATAAAGAATTCTGGTGCAGAAGAAGGAGGCTTGGAAAAAGGTGACATTATTAGAAGGTTGGATAATGTAGAAATATCAAAATTTGAAGACTTAAGAGGTTATATTAAATCCAAACGTCCAAACGATGAAGTACAAGTTGAAGTACTTAGAGATGATGAAATTAGAACCTTTAATGTAAAACTTTCAAAAACTGATGCTTTTTCTGTGAACTTCATAAAAATGGAATTACAGGACTTATCAGATTCCTTTAAAGAAGAATATGGCATTGATTATGGTGTTATGGTAAAAAACACCGAAAACAAATGGTTGTATTCCAACCTAGGCATTTCAAAAGGTTATATTATCACAGGAATAAACGATATTAAAATTGAGAGTATCGAAGATATAGCCAAGATTAAAGCAAAGTACGGAGATAATATTCAGGAATACATTAAAAAACTGGAATACATCAATACACATAAAGAAAGAAAAGAGGTTATTTTTAGATAAACATCTCTTGCAAAAACCAGTATTAAACCCCATCAAAAATTTAAATTTTTGGTGGGGTTATTTTTTTGTTAAAATACGCTACGAAAACGTTTGAAATATGATACTTTTGCCAAAACTAAACTTAAACTAAACTATTTACAATGTCTTTTAACAAAGCTTATGAAAATGAGTTAGCTTTTCAAGCAGACCGTCGAAGAGCTACCGTAGAATTTATTAAAATTATAAGTGATCTTTGGTACGACAAATCCATCGAGTTAGTCATTTTTAGAAATCAACTCATCGATAGAAATGTGAGTCAGATTTTAAACCTTCATGAATATGCTTGTAAATTTGTACAAAAGCCCATCTCTATTTTCGACTCTGTAGAAATTGCTCAAGCTATTAAAACGCTAGATATCCCCCCTGCAAAACTGGATATCGGAAAACTTACTTACGAATTCCACTTAGAAGAAAACAAACACAATAACGCTACCGCGTTTGTTGCAAGAAAATTAAAAG
Source organism: Flavivirga eckloniae (assembly GCF_002886045.1). NCBI lineage: Bacteria > Pseudomonadati > Bacteroidota > Flavobacteriia > Flavobacteriales > Flavobacteriaceae > Flavivirga > Flavivirga eckloniae. The sequence goes on from NZ_CP025791.1 coordinate 865,206, forward strand.
ATGCCAGAAAGAATGGTGATATCCTACCTAAGGATGTTGTTCTGTATGGTTTTGGTAGAATAGGGCGCTTAGTTGCTCGAGAACTCATGACACGAACTGGTAAAGGAAGTCAACTACGTTTAAGAGCCATCGTAACACGTGGTGCTATTGATGAAAAAATACTGGAAAAACGCGCTTCTTTATTGCGTAATGATTCGGTTCATGGCGATTTCTCAGGAACAGTTTCTATTGATGCAAAGAACAGTGCCTTAATTATAAATGGAACTACTGTAAATATTATTTCTGCTGATAGTCCTGAAGAGATTGATTATACCAAGTATAACATAAAAAATGCCCTGGTAATTGATAATACTGGAGCTTTTAGAGACAAAAAAGCTTTAGGAAAGCATTTAAAATCTAAAGGCATAGATAAAGTATTGTTAACTGCTCCAGGAAAAGAAGTTCCTAATATAGTATATGGTGTAAACCATTCTGAACATAATCCGGATAAAGTTGATATTTTCTCGGCAGCATCTTGTACTACTAATGCTATTACACCAGTGTTAAAAGCTGTTGAAGATTCGTTTGGTGTAAAATCCGGTCATTTAGAAACCATACATGCCTATACAAACGATCAGAATTTAGTAGACAATTTCCACAAAAAATACAGACGTGGTCGTGCTGCGGGCTTAAACATGGTCATTACAGAAACCGGAGCCGGTAGCGCCGTTGCTAAAGCCTTACCTAGTTTAGAAGGTAAACTCACATCAAGTGCTATTAGAGTTCCTGTACCTAATGGTTCTTTGGCTATTTTAAATTTAGAACTAAAAACCAAAACATCCATAAATAGTGTTAATACCATTTTAAAGAAATATGCTTTAGAAGGAGACTTAGTTGAACAGATTAAATTCGAGCTAAGCGACGAGTTAGTATCCAGCGATATTGTTGGTAGTTCAGCGCCTTCTATTTACGATAGTAAAGCCACTATTGTACGTAAAGATGGTAAAAATATTATCTTGTACATTTGGTACGATAACGAATATGGCTACAGCCATCAAGTAATAAGACTTGCAAAATACATTGCAAAAGTAAGACGTTATACATATTATTAGTATTTTTAACATCTAAATTGAAATTTCAATCGTATATAAAAAAAGCCTCATAAAAATGAGGCTTTTTATCTATTTATAATTGTATATAAACAATATTTTATAACTTCGTAAACCGTTAAACCAATCGTAAATGAAATCCATTAAGCAACTCTCTCTCATAATTACACTTTTTATATGCACATTAGCTTCATCACAAACTAAAAAAATCGCAAAAGATAAGCTTTCATTAAACAGTGGTACTTTAGATAATCAGTTCGAATTCGTTATTCAAAAATCTTATACCTATAAAGGTAGTGGTAAAGTTTACAAGAATGTAGAATACCATTGGCTAACGCAATTAAAAGCACATACACTAGATTCGTTAAAAGCTGTACGCAAGGATCTTACAGATACGCGATTGGTTGTTAAAAAACAAGACAAGGAGATTTCAGATTTAAAGTTAAATTTAAATACTACGCAAAACGATTTAGATAAAACCAATACGGAAAAAAACAACATGGCACTCTTTGGTATTCAAATGAGTAAATCTGGCTACAATGCGCTCATGTGGTCCATAATTGCTGGTTTATTAGCCTTACTTATATTATTTATTTATAAGTATAAAAACAGCAATGCCATAACCAAAGCGGCTAAGATTGCTCTTGCTGAAACAGAAGAAGAATTTGATGAGCATAGAAAAGTAGCCTTAGATCGCGAACAAAAAGTGAGACGCCAATTACAGGATGAAATAAACAAACAGAAAGGCTTATAAATAAGTCTAGAGTGTAAATTCATAAAATCTGTAATACATCATTCGCTATTACAGATTTTTTTTGACCGTATATGAAAATTATACAAAAAAACAGTGAGTACTTAAACGATTTTTAACTCCCCGTTTCATGATTTCTATAAACAACCCACAGATATAAAATCGGGAAGCGTTTTTAAAAAAAATGCATCACCAAAAAAGATTTTAAAGGAGGTAATTATACAGACAGAATTCACCAATTCTGAACAACATTTATACCAATATTTGAGGTTCGTCGAGGATACAGATTTAACTTTCATTTGGTTGAACGAAAAATAAACAAAAGGATTTGATTAGTAAGAGAATGCTTGTATATTTGGTTATATGTACATTAAATTCATTAAAAAATATAGCCTAACTATAGTTGGACTTATTTTGTCAACAACCATACTTCTGTTTTCGATTATTAATGATATCGATTTATTCGAAAGGTTCATTAATCAACTTATTTTAATGGAAATGTACGAGGTTGACGAGTTTATAATCCCGATTTTTATTTTCTGGCTTTTTGCTGTTTTCGACATGCGGAAAAGACAAAAAACATATAAAATTGAACATGAAAAAGTTATCATTTATAAAGCTATGCTTTCTTCTGCCAACCATGTGGTAAATAACTTTCTTAATCAGATGCAAGTTTTTAAAATTACAGCGGAAAATACTCCAAATTTCGATCAGGATGTTTTAAAACTTTACAATAAGATAATAAAAAATGCTGCCGAACAAATTGATAGTTTGGGGAAAATTGTCGATATCGATGAAAAAACAATCTTCAAATCTGTTGAGCCCAAACCCGACCTAGAAACTATACATCAACACCCCAAAACCGGTATTAACTTTGGAAAAAAAATTTAACGCAGACAATACCATTACCCCTAAAGAACTTGCAAAACATCTTAGACAACCAGAAGGTGACACCGGAAAAGAAGTAGGGTTACAAATGAATAAAGGTAACAAGCATATTTGCTTAAATTCATACCAAGTGCTTAATCCTAAAAATAAAAGCCATATCCTGGAAATTGGCATGGGCAATGGTTTTTTTGTGAAGGATTTATTAAAAACAGCAGATGATTTAAACTATACAGGCGTGGACTTCTCTCCTATTATGATTGATGAAGCTAATGTTATAAATAAACCATTCATTGATTCTGGGATAGTCCGTTTTGAACAGGCATCAATTGAGAAACTGCCTTTTAACGATAACACGTTCGATTATATCACCACCACCAATACACTTTACTTTTGGCCTACACCAGAAGACAATGCTAAAGAATTGCTACGAGTTTTAAAACCAGGAGGGAAAATTTTGGTAGCGTATCGTTCTAAAAGCTGTATAGATCAGCTAGAGCTTTCAAAGTATGGGTTTACAAAATACGAAATATCAGATGTTGAAAACCTACTAAGCAAATCTGGTTTTAAACAAATCTCCAGTAAAATCATAAAAGAACCTGATTTAGATTTTGATGGCAAAGTACTTGAAATGGAGGGGATTTATACTACTGGAATTAAATAAGTAAAAACTCCCACGATTCATCATTAAATTAAAACCATTAATAGAATCGATCTAAAAAATGAAAAACAAATATTATATACTTATACTAATACTGTTAGGCGGCATAATCTATAGTATTAATCATTTTGAAACAAGCGAACAGTCCCCAAAAACCCATGCTACTTCTCAAGATTCCATTTTATCTCCTAAATTACTAAATAGCGAAAGAATTAAAATGAAATATGGGAGCTATAATATCAAAGTGCTTAGCAACACGCCTAAATTAAGAGTATCTAATTTATACAGTTCTCATAATGATAAAAAAATAACGAGAACCCTTGCTATTGTTCATTACTTAGAAGAAATAGATAGTATATTCTTAAACGAACACGTAAAAATATTGAGCGGAGGGTCCATAGGGCGTGTTTTTAAACAACATGGATGGAAAATCAAGAAGAAAAGTATTTATTTAGGAGAGCTGCAACCATCAATTGACTATTCTAACATATACAAACGCATGGGAAATATTTCTATTTCCAAGTTGGCAATTCACATCTATGGCTTTTATATTGAAAAAGATAACAAAGACTATCAGTACGCCGTAATTTCAGAAATATACCATCCCGATTATCTTACTTTGAACAATATAAAACAGATTGTTATCAACCCTAACAAATATCTAGAAAAAAACGCTTTTTCAATACAAATACTAAAACAAGTAGAAAGTAAAATGAAAAACGGTATCGATAGTTTTTAAAGATTTGAACACTCCTAAAAATAATAACAAACAATTAAATTATCTTTGCCTTTATTAAAACCATATAATGCGCATAGATATCATTACCGTTTTACCCGAATTACTCAAAAGCCCTTTTGAAGCATCAATTTTAAAACGTGCTATTCAAGCTGATTTGGTAGAAGTACACTTTCATAACTTACGTGATTACACGACCGATAATTATAAATCTATCGACGACACACAATTTGGAGGTGGCGCAGGCATGGTTATGATGGTAGAACCAATCGATAAATGTATTTCGGCTCTAAAAGCAGAAAGAAGCTATGACGAGATTATTTATATGACACCAGACGGCGAAACCTTAAAACAAGGTATAGCCAACCAAATATCACTTAAGGAAAATATTATTATTCTATGTGGTCATTATAAAGGTGTAGATCAACGCGTGCGCGACCACCTTATTACTCGCGAAATATCAATTGGTGATTACGTGTTATCTGGTGGCGAATTAGGAGCAGCCGTGCTTTGTGATGCGGTAATACGATTAATTCCCGGGGTATTAGGCAATGAAACTTCTGCCCTAACCGATTCTTTTCAAGATAATTTATTGGCGCCCCCCATTTATACTAAGCCACGTGAATACAAAGGCTGGAAGGTTCCAGAATTGCTGTTCAGCGGAAACCTACCAGAGATTGAAAAGTGGCGAGAAGAAGAAGCTTATCAACGTACTAAAGAAAAACGACCTGATCTATTAGACAACTAAAACACTATATATTATGGACAACGCTTTTATTGCCGATAATTACATGATTTATTTCTCCATTGGCTCAATCATCTCCGGTATATCACTTATAATAACGCTTATTGCAAGTATTATTCTCGTGAGTAAGATTGCAAAACCCAGCACTTATTTAATTTTATTTGGAGCGATTTTAAAAGTAATCACACTCCTTTTTGGATTTTTTATCCCGCATATATCCTCGGGATCAGAAAACTTAATAACCTTTCAAGCTATTAATTCTATTTTTATTGGTTTCTCTGTATTAATTTTTGCCATTGGACTCATAATGTTTTCAACACAAATAATACAAGAAAAAACAAAACCTTAATTTTTAGATTCGTATAAATAAAAAACTTTTAATTTATTACTTTCTACTTATTAGTTTTTATTTATCTTTGCAGCCAATTTCGGGTTAACCTCTGGCGAGAATCGTGAATGTTGTTCTGAATTAATATAATTTAAATTTAAAGATATGGAATCTTTAGTAAAATTTGTACAAGACGAATTTGTAACAAGAAAAGATTTACCAGAATTTTCAGCTGGAGATACAATTACTGTTTATTACGAAATTAAAGAAGGAAGTAAAACAAGAACTCAGTTTTTTAGAGGTGTAGTAATACAAAGAAGAGGTTCTGGATCATCAGAAACTTTTACCATTAGAAAAATGTCTGGGTCTATTGGGGTAGAGCGTATATTCCCAATTAACTTACCTGCATTACAAAAAATAGAAGTTAACAAGCGTGGTCAAGTACGTAGAGCAAGAATCTACTACTTTAGAGGTCTTACTGGTAAAAAAGCCAGAATTAAAGAAAGAAGACACTAGTAACGTATTGTTACAAAAACAATTATTAAAAAGCCTTGATTTAAATCAAGGCTTTTTTTATTAACAAAAGTTAATAAGTACGGTTTATAAATGGTTGATATCTAATAGCTTAAAAAATTTGTTTTTTTTACTTCTGTCCCTATATTAGCAAAAGAAATAATAACAACCTCGGTTGGTTTCCTGGTAACATGAATTTATATTATTTTCTAAAATAAGGTAACGTTCTTTATTATAATTGTTTTTTGAGGTTTAATAGCGACACGTGTATGCGTGCGAAAGGCTAAAAAATCATGATGTTACAAAAAGTCCTAGATGCGCAAGCAGCCAGCAACTGGTGTAATTGAAAGCTTAAAAAGCAACACAAACGAAAGTGACTGTTGTAATAATAGTAATGCTTTAAACAAACTTAACGTGAAAACGAAAAGTTCTGATTTATAGCATCAAGAAAAACAATTAATCGAAACATATTTGGTAATAGGTCAATGCATATTGAAATTGCTAAAATGTTTCATTGAAATAATAGCACTTGAATTGAAAAGGTTCGAACGTAAGTTTAAACTGATTTAGTAGCAATACTAATTAGGTCACGTTATGTTATTTCAAAGAAAGCCATGTCAAAAAAGATTCATTTCTTTCGTGATATGGCTTTTGTTTTTTACAGCTTCAACACCTCTTTTTTATCAAAATGCCATTCAATTTCAGATTTTTTAATATTCTGTTAAATCCCTTGCGTTTTAATTGTTTTTCATACGATATTTCAACATTTTTAATAATGCATTTTTGTATATTCGCAAGGCTAAAAACGACTCTAATTATATCTGTGTTTTTAGCCTCATAATAACTCAAAAAAAACTACATAAATGGCTAAAATTATTTATACCAAAACAGATGAAGCTCCAGCTTTAGCTACACGATCATTTTTACCTATTGTAAAAGCATTTGTGAAATCTTCAGGAATTGATATTGAAACTAAAGATATTTCTTTAGCTGCTAGAATCTTAGCTGTTTTTCCCGATTTCTTAAATGAAGATCAACGTGTTTCTGACGATCTGGCTTTTCTTGGTGAATTAGCTAAAAAACCAGAAGCTAATATTATTAAACTTCCAAATATTAGTGCTTCTATTCCACAATTAAAAGGAGCTATAAAAGAATTACAGTCTCAAGGTTTTGGTATTCCAGATTATCCAGATACTCCAAAAAACGATTCAGAAAAAGAAATAAAGTCGCGTTACGATAAAGTTAAAGGTAGTGCTGTAAATCCGGTACTTCGTGAAGGGAACTCAGACAGACGTGCTCCAAAGGCTGTAAAAAATTACGCCAAGAAGAATCCACACTCAATGGGGGCATGGACTAGTGACTCAAAAACCCATGTAGCAACTATGGCGTCTGGGGATTTTGCCCATAATGAGAAATCGGTAACCTTATCGGAGGCTACAAGTGTAACAATAGAACATATAGATAGTACTGGTACGGCTACCACTTTAAAAGATAGTTTTCCTTTATTAAAAGGAGAAATCATTGACGCTACCGTTATGAACAAAAAGGCGTTAGTATCATTTTTAGACGAACAAGTAGCTGATGCCAGAGAAAATAATTTGCTCTTTTCTTTACATATGAAAGGTACCATGATGAAGGTAAGCGACCCTATTATATTTGGTCATGCCGTAAAATCATATTACAAAGACGTATTCGTAAAACATGGTGCCACCCTAAAAGAACTAGGCGTTAATGTAAACTCTGGAGTTAGCAACCTTTTAAGCAAAATAGAAGAGCTTCCAGAAGATAAGCGTAAAGAAATAGAGGCAGATATTACAACTGTATATCAAAACGGTCCAGCTATTGCTATGGTTAATAGTGATAAAGGTATAACTAACCTTCACGTACCAAGTGATGTTATTATTGATGCTTCAATGCCAGCCATGATTCGTACATCTGGTCAAATGTGGAATGCAGAAGGTAAACTTCAAGATACCAAAGCCGTAATTCCAGATAGTAGTTATGCCGGAATTTATGCTGCAACCATCGATTTTTGTAAAAAGCACGGCGCATTCGATCCAACTACAATGGGAACTGTTCCTAACGTTGGACTTATGGCACAAAAAGCAGAAGAATATGGATCTCATGATAAAACTTTCGAAATAGAATCTAACGGAACTGTTCGTGTGATAGATGCCTCAGGAAATGCATTGTTAGAACATACTGTTGAAGAAGGTGATATTTGGAGAATGTGCCAAACCAAAGACGCCCCTATTCAAGACTGGGTAAAATTAGCAGTAACCAGAGCAAGAGCTTCACAAACACCTGCTGTTTTTTGGTTAAATGAAAACAGAGCACACGATGCCGAATTAATTAAGAAAGTAAATACATATTTAAAGGATCACGATACTAACGGATTGGATTTAAGAATCCTATCCCCTATCGATGCTACCATCTTTACTTGCGAAAGAATTATTGAAGGAAAAGATACTATTTCGGTATCCGGTAACGTATTACGTGATTATTTAACAGATTTATTCCCAATATTAGAAGTAGGTACAAGTGCAAAAATGTTATCTATAGTACCACTAATGAATGGAGGAGGTTTATTTGAAACTGGTGCCGGAGGTTCTGCTCCAAAGCACGTACAACAGTTATTAGAAGAAAATCACTTACGTTGGGATTCTTTAGGTGAGTTTTTAGCCTTAGCCGTATCCTTAGAACATTTTAGCGAGGTTAATAACACCCCGAAAGCAAAAGTTTTAGGAGAAGCTTTAGATGATGCTACCGACAAATTGTTAGAAAACAGAAAAGGACCTTCAAGAAAAGCTGGTGAGTTGGATAATAGAGGAAGTCATTTCTATTTAGCTTTATATTGGGCGCAAGAACTAGCAAATCAAACAAAAGATGATGCTTTAAAAGCAGAGTTTACTCCTATAGCTAAACAATTGGCTGATAATGAGTCTGCCATTGTAAAAGAATTAAATGATATACAAGGTAAACCAACCGAAATAGGTGGGTATTATGAACCTAACGAATTGCTTATTAATGAAGTCATGCGACCTAGCAAAACGTTAAATAGCATCTTGAATGACTAAACAATTCATTACATATATTATAAAAAAGCTCCTTTTAGGGGCTTTTTTTATATTTTTATAAAAAAACTTCAAATGAAAAACCAGTTATTGTGGTTTCTTTTTGCTTTATGTTTCAATAGTATCTTAATAAACGCCCAACAAAAGTTTACCTTAAGCGGTACTGTCTCAGAAGAAAAAAGTAACGAAACGCTTATTGGAGTTAATATTATTTTTCCCGAGATTCAAACAGGAACAACTACCAACGAGTATGGGTTTTATTCCATAACATTACCCGAAGGTGAATACAACGTAATAATTAGCTATTTAGGATTTACTACAAAATCTGAAACCATAGTACTCTCAGAAGACATTACTAAAAATTTCAGTTTAACAGACGAATTAGAAAATCTGGATGAAATTGTAATTACAGAAAATATTGAAAAACTAAACATAAAAACGCCCCAAATGAGCGTTAACAAACTAACGTCCAACACCATAAAAGAAATACCTGTGGTGCTTGGAGAGGTAGATATTATTAAAGCCATTACCTTACTTCCCGGTGTTACCAATGCTGGTGAAGGATCTTCAGGCTTCAATGTTAGAGGCGGCGCAGCAGATCAAAATTTAATACTATTAGATGAAGCCACGATTTACAATTCATCACATTTATTTGGTTTCTTTTCCGTTTTCAATCCCGATGCCATAAAAGATCTTCGGCTCTATAAAGGAGGTATTCCTGCCCGGTATGGCGGCAGAGTTTCATCGGTGTTGGATATTTATCAAAAAGAAGGAAATAGCAAAAAATTTCATATGAATGGCGGTATTGGTATAGTATCTAGCAGATTACTTGCAGAAGGGCCGCTTAAAAAGGACAAAGGATCATTCCTCTTGGGAGGAAGGTCAAGCTATGCACATTTATTCTTACCCCTCTTTGATATTGATAACATTGCTTATTTTTACGACTTAAATACCAAACTAAGTTATAAACTAAACGAAAACAATAATATCTACCTATCCGGATATTTTGGTCGCGATGTTTTTAGAATTCAAGATACTTTTGAAAATACTTATGGCAATGCTGTACTTAATTTTAGATGGAACCATTTATTTTCAGATAAACTATTTTCAAATTTATCTTTAATCTACTCCGATTATTACTACGATTTAAAGTTAGATTTTGTTGAGTTTGATTGGGTTTCTGGTATTCAAAATTTCAACCTTAAATACGATTTTAAACATTATTTAACCGATAAAGTAAAGTTACAATACGGGCTTAATAGCATCTACTACAGATTCAATCCGGGTGAAATAAAACCAACTGTAGAAACTTCTGGAATTAATCCATTTAAATTAATAGACAAATACGCATTTGAAAATGCTGTGTATTTTGATACTGAACATAAACTATCTGATAAATTAGCTCTATCCTACGGATTGCGACTCAGTACTTTTCATCGCTTAGGCCAAGATGAGCTTAACGTATATGAAAATGATCAAGCAGTTGTATTCAATGAAGATTTTCAAATTTATGAAAAAGCAACTCCAACTGGAGTAGAAAACTTCAAACGTAGTGACGTTATTAGTAGTTTTTTCAATCTAGAGCCCAGAGCCTCATTAGCTTATAAGTTATCCTCCAGAAGCTCAGTAAAACTAAGCTATAACAGAATGAGTCAATACTTACACCTATTATCCAACACAAACTCTCCTACTCCTCTTGATATTTGGACACCTAGTGGTAAATATGTAAAACCCCAGTTACTCGACCAGTATGCGATTGGTTATTTTAAGAATTTCAATGATAATAACTACTCCCTGGAACTGGAAAGCTTTTACAAAACGGTTAAAAATAGAATCGATTATATTGATGGGGCAAATTTAATTGCAAACGATGCCATAGAACAAGTTATCTTAAATGGTAGAGCCAGAGCATATGGATTAGAAGTGTTACTCCGTAAAAATGAAGGTAAATTTAAAGGGTGGCTAGCATATACCCTATCAAGATCTGAACAACAAACCCCCGGAAGAACCCCGGCTGAATTAGGGATAAATAATGGAAACTGGTACAAAACACCTTTCGACAAAACTCACGATATTTCATTTACCGGAAGCTACGACTTAAACAAAAAATGGAAGTTAAACGCCAACTTTTTATTTCAAACTGGGCAGCCAGCAACATTCCCTAGCGGACAATATCAATTTAACGGGCAAAATATCCCCAATTTTAATGGTAGAAACCAGAATCGATTACCAGCCTACCACCGATTAGATTTTTCTTTTAATTACACACCCAAACCAGAAAAAAAGAAGAGGTGGCAAAGTCATTGGATATTTGGCATATACAATATTTATAATCGTAGAAATGCGGCATCCATATCCTTTGGTCAAAATACAGAAACACGTCAAAATGAAGCTACCAAGCTATCTATTTTTGGAATCGTTCCCTCTGTATCTTATAATTTTAAATTTTAAGGTCATGCGTAAATTACACTACATATTATTACTTATAAATTTTATCTCTATTTTATCTTGCGAAGATGTTATTAATGTAGACGTAAATACTTCTGACCCCAGATTAGTTATCGATGCCTCTTTAAATTGGACTAAAGGAACCAACGGAGAGAACCAAACCATTAAACTAAGTCTTACTGCTCCTTTTTTCGATACTACTGTCCCTCCCGCTACAGGAGCATCTGTAACTGTTACAGATTCAGACAGCAATGTTTTTAATTTTAACGAAATAGGCGATACAGGAATCTATATAAATAATAGTTTTATACCTGTAATTAATAACGTGTACAACCTAACAGTTGTATACAATAATGAGACCTATACCGCAACGGAAACCTTGACCTCTGTTGCTCCAATAGAATTTATTGAGCAAAAAAACGATGGCGGATTTACAGGAGAGGAAACCGAAATAAAAGCATATTACACCGATCCTGAAGGGGTGGATAATTATTATTTATTCGAATTTATTATACCTTCAGAAAACATACAAAGCCTGGAAGTATATGATGATGAATTTACAGATGGTAATCAAATCTTCGGATTCTACTCAGACGATACGCTTGAAACTGGTGATGAATTAATTGTTAGAGTCTCAGGTATTTCAGAACGTAATTTTGAGTTTTTTAACATTTTGCTTCAACAAACTGACGATGAGCAGGGAGACCCTTTTCAAGTTCAGCCGGTAACAGTACGAGGAAATTGTATTAATCAAACAAATCCAAATAACTTTCCTTTAGGGTATTTTAGAGTTTCAGAAACTTCTTCTGCTACTTATACTATTGAGTAAATTTCTATTTATTATTCTTTTTAATTCTTTGTTACGTTAATTCCTACCATTTTGGTATAATTTATGATGGTTTTAACGAAAATAAAATCTTACGATTCGCTTTTTTATATATTTTTATCGAAAATCAAATAGTCCCCAAAATGAATAAAAAAAAGCTTGCCTATATCATAGGTATCCTCATTTTAATAATTATAGGATATACTTATTTTAATTCCGATACAGACAAAGATGTTTCTCTTACAACCAAGGTAATAAAAGGTAATTTTTTAAACGAGGTTTATATTTCTGGTGAAGCACAATCTACAAGTTCAAAAAAAATTAATGGACCAAATAGTGCTCGAAGATTCAATATTTACCAAATAAAGATACAAGATTTAGTAGCCGAAGGTACCGTAGTAAAAAAGGGGGATTATATAGGTAAGCTTGATGCTTCCGAAGTTAATTCAAAGCTCAATGAAGCTCAGCTAAATTTAGAAAAGGCCGAATCCAGATATACCCAGCAAAAACTAGATACCACATTAAGCTTAAAACAAGAGCGCAATACCATAAAAGACCTATTATTCAACATTGAAGAAGACAAGCTAGAGCTGGAACGTTCTGCTTACGAATCTCCTGCAACCATCAAATCCTTAGAAATCAAAATTCAAAAAACCGAGCGCAACTTAAAAGAAAAAAAAGCTGATTATTTAATAAAAAAAAGGCAGGCAAATGCTAAAATGGCTATAGCCGGTACTGAGGTTACAAAGAATAAAAAAAGAATAGAAGACCTTATTAAGTTGCAAAAAGAATTCACCATATACTCTGATGATGAGGGTATGGTAACATACGTAAAAGAATGGAACGGTAATAAAAAGAAGGTTGGTTCTACAATCACACCCTGGGAACCAGCAATTGCCAGCTTACCGGACTTATCTAAAATGGAGTCGAAAACCTATAGTAACGAGGTTGATATTAGAAAAATAAAAAAAGGACTTAGTACTAAAATAGGTTTCGATGCTTTCCCAGATATTGAACTCGATGGTGTTGTTACAAGTGTAGCTAATGTTGGAGAAACAAAGCCAGGATCAGATATTAAGCTTTTTCAGGTATTAATCAAACTTAATGGTACCAATAAGAACATAAGGCCGGGAATGACTACATCAAACAAAATATTAATAGACCAACAAAATGATGTTTTAATGGTGCCTTTGGAAGCTATTTTTGCCAAGGATTCTATTAGTTATGCCTATGTAAAATCCGGGTTATCGATCAATAAAAAACAAATCGAATTAGGAGAATCTAACAACGAGGTCGTTATTGTTAAAAAGGGCCTGGAAGAAAATGATATCGTGTATTTAAGTAAACCCGAAGGTTTAGAAGAGAAAAGTATAACGCTATTAGAGTAAAAAATGATAGACAAAATACTTTTAGAAAAACTAAAATCCAATTTTAATGAAGCTTTCTGGTTCATTAAAACCAATAAGATTAGAACTTTTTTAACTGCACTGGGGATTATTTTTGGTGTTGCTTCAGTAATTACCATGCTAGCTATAGGAAAGGGAGCAGAAAAAGAAATACTAGCACAATTAGAACTAGTAGGCGTTAATAATATTGTTATAACGCCCATACCGGATGAAGAAAATGAAGATTCAAAAGGAAATGGTGAAAATGACAACAAAACCGAATCAAAACGATTCTCTAAAGGTCTCGATATCCTTGATGCTACGAGCATTCAAAAACATATTCCCAGCGTAAAACTTGTTAGCCCGGAAATAATTCTGAATACCTATGTAATAAACAACGGTAGGCAAAACCCAGTTAAACTTATAGGCATATCTCCTACTTTTTTAGAAACTTCAAACATCAATCTAGAGAACGGTAAAAGCTTTTCAGACTACCAAATCAAGAATGCATTACCGGTGTGTATTATTGGCAAAAAACTTGAAAAAAAATTGTTTACAGGGGAAAGCGCCTTGGGAAAACAAATTAAAGTAAAAGACGTTTGGTTACAGGTAATTGGAATTATAGAAGAAAAACTAATATCGGAAAAAGCACAGGAAAATTTAGGTATTAGAGATTTAAATAAAGATGTCTATATTCCCATTAATACCTTTCTTATCCGGTATAAAGATCGAAAAATAACACGCAGTACAAAGAGTAGACGGAACAGAAATGAAAATGGCCTCAAAAAAAGAACGCCTAGAGGTAACTATCACCAAATAGATAAGCTAACAGTTCAGGTTAAAAACTCAAACGAACTAAAAGCCACAGCAGAAGTTTTAAGTAAAATGCTTAAACGCAGACATAATGATGTATTGGATTTTGAAATAACAATACCAATTCAACTCTTAAAACAACAGCAAAAAACAAAGCAAATTTTCAATATAGTATTAAGCATTATTGCTGGTATATCATTACTCATTGGAGGTATAGGCATTATGAATATCATGCTGGCCTCTGTACTGGAAAGAACCAAAGAAATAGGAATAATTCGTGCCATTGGCGCCACTCAAGAAGACGTTATATTACAGTTTTTATCAGAGTCTGTTCTGATAAGTGTTGGTGGTGGAATTCTTGGAATTATCCTCGGAATCATTGGGGCTTATATTATCGAAATAGTTTCTGGTATTGAAACCGTTTTATCTATAAACTCAATTATTCTATCATTTTTTATCGCTGTTATGGTCGGTCTTATTTTTGGGATATTTCCAGCAAAAGCAGCCTCCAACAAAAAACCTATTGAAGCCCTAAGATCTGAATAAGTTACATATGAAAAAAATACTCCCTCTAATCCTCTTGTTCCTACCTATACTTTCTTTTTCTCAATCGAAAAATATTACACTTGATGAAGCCATCAAAATTGCGAAAATAAAATCACCAGATTACAAAGTTAACCTGAACAGAAATCAATCGAGTTATTGGCGTTTTAGAAATTACAAAGCTAGTTTTCTTCCCGAACTAAAACTGGATGCTACCTTGCCGGAATATAGAAATTCCATTCGAAGAATAACAAACGATGAAGGTCAGGACGTATTTGTAAACCAAAATCAATTACTATTAGAAGGTGGTTTATCCATCTCTCAAAGTATTCCTTACTCTGGGGGCAAATTATCAATAAGTTCGAACCTGGAACGTGTTGAACTTTTTGGTCTTAATGATAACATCGGATATTCAGTAATTCCTTTTTCCGTAAATTATTTTCAAAATTCTATTTTATACAATCCTTTTAAATGGGATAAAAAAATTGAACCTCTAATTTACGAGGAGTCCAGAAGGGATTTTGTTGAAAATATGGAGCGGATTTCTGTAAATACCTGCCAACGGTATTTTGCATTACTTAAAGCACAAATGCAGCTGGAAATCGCTAAGTTAAATTTATCAAATCAGGATACGTTGTATCAAATAGCAAAAGGTAGATTTAAAATGGGGAAAATTGCAGAAAATGAATTGTTACAAATGGAGTTAACGCTTTTAAACTCTAAAAACACCGTAACTACCAATACGGTAGCACTAAAGAAAACCTCTCAAAATCTGGCTCGGTATTTAGAGCTTGACACCGAAAATTTAGAATTAGATATTCCTAAAGATTTACCACTCTTTGATGTTGATATAGATAAAGCGTTAAGTGAGGCAAAATCAAACAGGAAAGCAGTTATAGAATTTAGAAGAAAACGATTAGAAGCAGAAAAAAATCTGGCTTTTGAAAAGGGAAACAACAGATTAAAGTTAGGCATACGCGCTAATTTTGGAATTTCACAAAATGGTGACGATTTTAATAACCTCTTTAATAATTATAATAAACAACAAAATGTTTCGGTTTCGATTGGTATTCCCATATTCGACTGGGGCGTATCCAAGTCTAAACGCAAAATGGCAGAAGCTAATTTGAGTTTAACTAATAATAACATCAATCAGAATAAACAAGAATTTGAACAAGAGATTTACCTCCATGTATTAAATTGGTCTAATCAACGAGACTTTTTATTTACTTCTGAAAAAGCTAAAGAAGTTGCAAACAAACGATACGATATTTCTCAAAAAAGGTATATGCTCGGAAGAATTACGATAACAGATCTTAATATCGCTTTGCAAGAACGAGATAGAGCTATACTTCAATATTTAAATTCACTTCAGAAATTCTGGCAGGATTACTATATCCTAAGACAACTAACCCTATATGATTTTATAAACAATAAAAAAGTTGAAATAGACGATATTCTATATGATTAATTATTGT
Organism: Flavivirga eckloniae; assembly: GCF_002886045.1. Lineage (NCBI taxonomy): Bacteria > Pseudomonadati > Bacteroidota > Flavobacteriia > Flavobacteriales > Flavobacteriaceae > Flavivirga > Flavivirga eckloniae. The sequence continues at coordinate 881,480 of NZ_CP025791.1, forward strand.
TTATTAATTCATATTTTTGACTCATGAGTTTTACCAAAACAACAGAGCAGGATTCCCATTACAACCATCTGGAAAAGATGAGTATTAATGAATTATTGAACAGCATAAACAACGAAGATAAAACAGTGCCCTTAGCTGTTGAAAAAGCGCTTCCTGAAATAGAAAAGTTAATAGAGCAGATCGTCAACAAACTTAAATCAGGAGGTCGGTTGTTTTATATGGGGGCCGGTACTAGTGGTCGTTTAGGGATTCTGGATGCATCAGAGTGTCCGCCAACATTTGGAGTATCACATGACCTTGTGATTGGTCTTATTGCTGGAGGAGATTCTGCTATTAGGAAAGCTGTAGAATTTGCTGAAGACTCACTTACTCAAGGATGGGAAGATCTTAAAGCGTATAATATAAATTCAAACGACGTCGTCGTTGGTATTGCTGCTTCAGGTACCACACCATATGTTATTGCTGCCCTAGAAGCATGTAACAAAAATAATATTGTTACAGGTTGCATTACATGTAATCACAATAGTCCATTATCACAAACAGCACAATTCCCTATAGAAGTTATCGTAGGTCCGGAATTTGTTACCGGTAGTTCCAGAATGAAAGCAGGTACGGCTCAAAAACTAGTGCTTAACATGATAACTACGGCCACAATGATTCAACTTGGTCATGTAAAAGGAAATAAAATGGTAGATATGCAGCTAAGCAATAATAAGCTAGTTGATAGAGGTACCAGAATGATTATGGATGAATTAAAAGTTTCGGAAAAAGAAGCTCAGCAATTACTATCAGAATATGGTAGTGTTCGTTTGGCTGTTAAAAATTATAATAATGGAAACTAAAAAAACAAATAAAGAGATTCTTATAAAAGGACTAAAAATAATGGGGATTTCTTTGGGAGCCATGTTTTTGGGACCAATACTCATCCATATTGCTTTTAGTAATCAAGAAAAGCCATTGTACATCCCTATTCTAATTGTAGCCATTCTAATATGTGGATTAGCTGTTTATTTAGCCTTTA